>NZ_VFUE01000007.1:0-274772 GCF_006441495.1 Mesorhizobium sp. B2-6-4 | reverse complement strand
CATGGGTCGGGCTTCGTCATTGCGCATGATGGGCTCGTCGTCACCAACTTCCACGTCGTCGGCGATGCCAGAACGGTGCGCGTGTCGATGCCCGACGGCGCCTCCAGCGAAGGCCGCGTGCTCGGCCGCGACGCCGACACCGACATAGCGCTGGTGCGCGCCGACGGCAGCTTTGCCGATGTCGCTCCGCTGGGCGATTCCAAGCGCCTGCGGCGCGGCCAGATCGCCATAGCCATCGGCAACCCGCTCGGCTTCGAATGGACCGTCACCTCGGGCGTCGTCTCGGCGCTCGGCCGCTCGATGCGCGCTTCCACCGGGCGGCTGATCGACGACGTCATCCAGACCGACGCCGCGCTCAACCCCGGCAATTCCGGCGGACCGTTGGTATCCTCGGCGGGCGAGGTGATCGGCGTCAACACAGCCATGATCCATGGCGCGCAAGGCATTGCCTTTGCCGTCGCCTCCAACACCGCCAACTTCGTCATTTCGGAGATCATCCGTTTCGGCCGCGTACGCCGCGCCTTCATCGGGGTGTCGGCCGACACCGTGAACCTGCCCCGTCGCGCGGCCCTTCTGTCGCAAGTGTCGAGCAAGACCGCGGTTCGGCTGCGCGGCGTCGAGAAGGAGGGCCCTGCGGCCAAGGCCGGCCTCAGGGAAGGCGATATCGTCGCCGCGATAGACGGCCGACCGGTCACCGGCGTCGACGACCTGGTGCGTTTGCTCGACGCCGAGCGGATCGGCCGCGAGACGCGGTGCACGGTGGTGGGCCGCACCGGTGTCAGCCAGGTGACAGTGACGCCAGTGGCAAGGGCTGGTTGAGGGTTTCCACTCAGGCGCTCACTGCACCCTGCGCATACTGTGCCAGGAATTCCTCGCTCGGCGGGATCGGCTTGATGACATCGATCAGGACGCCGTTGGGGTCCCTGGTGATGAAATGGCGCTGGCCAAAAGGCTCGTCGCGCAGGGACCGAAGGATGGGCAGGCCGGCGGCTGTGATCCGCTCATAGACCGCATCGGGATCACGGACTTCGAAGTTGATCAGCAGGCCCGAGCTCCGACCCCGTCCCTCTTCCGGGATCGTCTCATGGTCGTCTTGCACGATACCGAGATTGACGCGCTTGCTCTCCACCGATTGCAGATGCACGTACCAGTCGCTCGTAAACAGCGGCCGGAAGGCGAAATGTTCGACATAGAACGCCGCTGTGCCGGCAACGTCCCCGGTCATCAGCACCGGATAGTAGCTCGTCGTCTTCATCTTTCCTTCTCCCGTCAAGCAACATACAGTCTGCATGTAAATTGAATTAACATACAGGCTGCATGTATGCAACAGAGATCAGCGCGCCGTTCCAACCGTGACCGCACCGAGGCGACACGCGCCGATCTGATCGCCGCAGCGCGAAAACTGTTCATCGAAAAATCCTACGCCGAGACCGGCACACCAGAGATCGTCGCCGCGGCCGGCGTGACGCGCGGCGCGCTCTACCACCACTTCTCCGACAAGCAGGCGCTGTTCGGCGCCGTCGTCGAGCAGGAGGCAGAGGCCGTGGCGCGGGAGATCGAAGGCGCCGCGCCGCCTTCGATCAATGCCCGCGACGCGCTCATTGCCGGCTCCGACGCCTATCTTGCCGCCATGCGCGCGCCCGGCCGCACGCGGCTCCTGCTGCTCGACGGCCCGGCCGTGCTCGGCCGCGCCGAAATGGACGCCATCGACAACCGCCATGGCAATCGCTCGCTGCGCGAAGGGCTGGTCGCGGCGATGCGGGCGAGGACGATGAAGAAGCTTCCGGCCGAAGCGACGACCGCCCTGCTCGCCGCCGCTTTCGACCGCGCGGCACTTGCCATCGAGGCGGGCGGTTCGGCCGAAGACTACCGCAACGTTCTCACGGCACTGATCGATGGGTTGTTCCGCGCCTGATCCGAAGGCTCACCGGTGGTGAGATCCAGGGCAAAGGTTGGAATCAAATCTGCGCGCTTGAAATTTCCGGCTCTTCGTCGGGCACCTCGCCCGGTTCGAATTCGTTGAAGCAGCCAAGTTGGCGCTTGAACTGGTCGATCAGCCAGGCCGCCGCCGGCTTCGGGCTGCGGTCGGCGCGGTGCATGGCATAAAGCGGCGAACGCACCTCCCTGAAAGGCTCGAGGTCGAGTTCCACGAGACGGCCGGTAGCCAGATCGTCAGCGATCAGCCAACGCGGCAGCCCGCCCCAGCCCAGCCCCTCACGCATCAACATATGTTTGGTGCGCAGGTCCGTCAGTCGCCAGGTTCGGTAGGCGAAGACGCCAAAATCGCGCCCCTTGGTACGCTCGGACTGGTCGGTGACGACGAGTTGTGTGTGTTCGCGCGCGTCCTCGATCGCGACCGGTTTGGGCAGCAGCGCCAGCGGGTGGGTGGGCGCGGCCGCCAGCACTATCGACATGAAGCCTATGCCCACCAGGTGGACGTCGACATCGCCCAGCAGGCCGCCAATGCCGAGATCGGCCTGGCCACCGACAACATGGTCGGGGATCACGCCGAGTGTGCCGATGTGCAGGCGCAGCATCACGGTCGGAAATTGCGCCTCGAACGCCTTGAGCACCCGCACCAGCACTGGCGAAGGCAGCGCCGCATCCACCGACAGCGCGACTTCCGCCTCCAGCCCCCGATGGTGACCATCGACGCGCGAGCGTATGCGGTGCAGCACGCTGATCATCCGCCGCGCGTCTTCCAGCATCGCCCGACCGATCTCGGTCAGCTGCGGCTCTCGCGTGCCCTCGCGCTCGAACAGCTTCAGCCCGAGTTGCGCCTCGAGATTGGCGATGCCGTAGCTGATGACGGATTGCGCCCGGTTGAGCTTGCGGCCGGCGGCGGAAAAACTGCCGGTGTCGGCAACGGCCACGAGGATCTGAAGCTGGTCGAGTGTCGGATTAGGCTGCATCATTCTATCTAATTAATGGATGGATCATATAGAAAATATACCGGTTTATCTGATGGGTTGAAAGCCCATATGTAGCGGGACAATCCAATTCCACTGGAGAGACCCAACATGTCCATTCTTCTCGTCACGTCGAGCCCGCGCGGCGCTGCCTCGCACTCGACCCATATCGCCACCGAATTCGCTCAGAAGCTGCTCGCCGCCGACCCGTCGAACACGCTTGTCGTGCGCGACCTCGTCGCCAATCCGCTGCCGCATATCGATACCGACTATGCGACCGGCATATATACGCCCGCCGAAGCCCGCACGCCGCGTCAGGCCGAAGTGGTCGGAGTCTCGGATGCCGTGCTCGACGAACTGTTTGCCGCCGACACGGTGATCCTGGCGACAGGCTTCATCAACTTCAACATCTCCTCGACGCTGAAGTCCTGGGTCGACCATGTCGCCCGTTCCGGAAAAACCTTTGCTTACGGCGAAAACGGCCCCAAAGGCCTCGTCACCGGCAAGAAGGTCTATATCGTGCTGGCATCCGGCGGCATCTACTCGGAAGGCGCGGCCGTGCAGTTCGATCACGCCGTTCCCTATCTGCGCTCGGTGCTCGGTTTCATCGGCATGACCGACGTCGACGTCATCCGCATCGAAGGCGTCGCCAAGGGTCCTGACGCAGTAAGCGAAGCGCTCGCCAAGGCAACCGCCAAGGTCGACGCCGTGGTGGCTGCCAGCCGGGATGTCGCGGCAGCCGCGTAAAAGCTCTGATTGCCAACCAGATCGAAGGCAGGCGCCCGCGCCTGCCTTTTTGGCCTATCCAATGATGTGCCGCAGCAGTCCCGCCGAAGCGACTCCGATCAGCACGGTCGGCAGCATTGAAAATCGCGTGGCGGCAATCAGCGTGGCGGCCAGGGCCAGAAGATCAGCCGGGTTTTTCGATACGAAGGCAGGCGCGATCACCGAGATCAGCACGCAGCCGGGCGCCGCCTCCATCACGGCCGTTGCCCGCGCGCTGAGCACCCGATTGCGCAGCACGACATAGCCGCCGACGCGGCTGAGGTACGTGACACCAGCCATCAACACGATGGTGAGAGCCGTCTGCGCGTCGATCATGCCTCATCCCTCGACAACAGCCAGGCCGAGACCAGCCCCGCCAGCGCGCCCGCCGCTACATACCAGGCGCCGGGAACGAAAAGGTAGGTCAGCGCCGCGATGATCAGACTGACCAGCCACGGCCGCGCAGCGGCAACATCCTTCCACATGCCGCGCAGCAGTACCAGGAAGACGGCCGCGAACGCCATGTCGAAGCCGTAGGTCTCGGCGTCGCCCAGCACCGGGCCGAGCAAGGCGCCAATTGTGGTGAAGGCCACCCAGGTCAGGTACATCGCCAGTGCCGCGCCCATATAGTAGCGCCGGCTGAAGGCCGGCGCGACGCCGTCGGCGGCGCGCCGTTTGGCGTCGGCCAGGCCGAGCGCCCAGCTTTCGTCGCACATGAAGAACAGCGCGGAAAACACCTTGCGCCGCGGCAGGTCGCGCAGGAACGGCGCCAGTGCCGCCCCCATCAGGAGATGGCGGCTGTTGACCAGGAAGGTGATGGCGATGATGAGCAGGACATGCGGCGGCGACGTCCACAGCTGGATCGCCGCGAATTCCGAGCCGCCGGCGAAGTTCAGTCCCGTTAGCAGCGACAGTTCTGCGGTGCTGAGCCCTCTCTGTGTGGCCTGTGCACCAAGCACCAGCGCATAAGGGATGGTGCCGAACAGCACGGGCGCGCAGGAGGCCACGCCGCGCCGGAACTCGGAGTTCAGTCCGCCGCCCGCCGCCGATCTCGTCTCTGCAATGCTCATGATCTTCCTCCGGCCGCGCCGCGCGGCCGCCTCTGCCGGTTCCGTTGGATGTCGCTGATATCAGGGCAATCATAGTCGTCAGGCCTCGCAATTTGGTTGCGAAGATTGTTGTCTTTCACCATATTTTGGCATCTTATGCCATGAATCATCAGATGAACGGAATTTGAAGCCATGAAACTTGACGAGATCGACAGACGCATCCTGCGGGCGCTGCAGCGCGATGGGCGCATGGCGAACAATGAACTGGCCGCTGAAGTCGGCCTGTCGCCGTCGCCGTGCCTGCGCCGCGTCAAGCTCCTGGAGGAGGCCGGCGTCATCGACCGCTACGTCGCAGTGCTCAATCCGGCCCGCATCGGCAAGGGCCTGACCTTCTTCACCCGCATCTGGCTGAAAGCGCAGGACGAAGACACGATCGAGCATTTCGCCACCGAAGTGGCCAAGCTGCCGCAGGTGATGGAATGTTATCTGATGCTCGGCGACTGCGACGCCATGGTGCGCGTGGTGGCGGCCGGCATCGACGACTACCGCCGCTTCCAGTCGGAACATCTCAGCCGCATCAGGGGCGTGCAGAATGTCAAGACCGACGTTCCCAGCCAGACAATCAAATACACATCGGAACTGCCGATCTAGGCGCCGGGAAATGGCCCATCCCGGACTGGATAAAAAATGCAACCGGATTGTAGGATTGGTGCCGGCGCCGGCGTCCTTCGGACGCAAGCGGCAGGCCAGGTCAGGCCGTGCCGCACAACAAATGCCTTACGGCATGGGAGAAAACCATGAACCTTTCCTATCGTTGGGTCATTGTCGCGGCCGGCGCGCTGATGTCCTGTGTCGCCATCGGCACGATGTTTTCGCTGGCGATCTTCCTTGAGCCGATGGCGCTCGATACCGGTTGGTCACGCGCCGGCATATCGAGCGCGATGACGCTCAATTTCCTGGTCATGGGCCTTGGCGGCTTCGCCTGGGGCGCGCTGTCGGACCGCTTCGGCGCCCGCATCGTCGTCACGATCGGCGCGTTGCTTCTCGGCCTGGCCTTGGTGCTGGCCAGCCGCGCGGGCTCGCTTATCACCTTCCAGATCACCTTTGGCGTGCTCGTCGGGCTCGCGGCCAGCGCCTTCTTCGCACCGATGATCGCGCTTACAACAGGCTGGTTCGACACCAATCGCGGCCTTGCCGTGTCGCTGGTCTCGGCCGGCATGGGCGTCGCGCCGATGACGATCTCGCCCTTCGCCCGCTGGCTGATCTCGGCCTATGAATGGCGCACCGCCATGTTCGACATCGGCATCATGGCTTGGGTGCTGCTCCTGCCGGCGGTACTTCTGGTGCGCCAGCCACCGAAGCCTGTCGTGACCGACACCGGCTCCTCGCCGGTTGCCGAGGGCGCCGGCCTGAGCGTCGGCCAAGCGCTGCGCTCGCCGCAATTCATCGTGCTGGGGCTGACCTTCTTCGCCTGCTGCGCGGCGCATTCGGGGCCGATTTTCCACATGGTCAGCTATGCCATGCTGTGCGGCGTGGCGCCCATGGCCGCCGTCTCGATCTACAGCGTCGAGGGCCTTGCCGGGCTTGGCGGGCGTCTGCTCTATGGCGTGCTCGCCGACAGGCTTGGCGTCAAGCCGGTGCTGATCGCCGGCTTGTTGATCCAGGCCGTGGTGATCGCCGCCTATCTCTCGGTCAGCCAGCTCGACCAGTTCTACATGCTGGCCGTCATCTTCGGCGCCACCTATGGCGGCGTCATGCCCCTCTACGCGGTGCTGGCGCGCGAATATTTCGGCCAGCGCATCCTGGGCACCGTGTTCGGCGCCGCGACCATGCTGTCCAGCCTCGGCATGGCGCTCGGCCCGCTGGCCGGCGGCATGGTGTTCGACGCCTACGCCAACTACCATTGGCTGTTCATCGGTTCGGCCCTCATCGGGCTGGGTGCGGCAGGCATCGCCATCGCCTTCCCGCCACTGCCGCGCAGAGCGTTGCAGCCGGCATAGCGGAGCAAACGAAAGGGCCGGCCCAGGATCTGGGCCGGCCCTCGGGTCTGTCGAATTCTTGAGCTGTTCGTCGGCGCCTACCCGAACATCCGCTCGCCCTGCTCGTCGACGAGCTGGATGCCCTTCTTGATCGAGATGTCGACGGCATCGTCCAACCCGGCGAAGCGGTCGGCGCGGATGAATCTGTGTTCCTTCAGGACGCCGTCGACATCCTTGGAGACGACGCCGCAGGTCTGGTACTGGCCATCGGCCTTGTAGGGCGTGGCGCTGATCGTGAAACCCTTGTGCTCGACCTGCTTGGCCGGTGCGGCGCTCTTTGGCTCGGCCGCTTCATCACCGCCACCGCCGAAAAGACGCTTCAGAAAAGACATCGGACTTCCTCCAACAGCATTCATCCCGCACCACATAATCTGGCGCGGGATGAATTTCACTATCGCTCCTTGCCTGAACGGGCAAGGGCCGTGCCGGTTGGACCGAAGCCGGGTTATTTGCGCGACAGCGCTTCGAGCGCCGCGGCGGCGTCTTCGAGGATGCTCATCGCCTCGGCCTGCTTGTCCGCCGGCGCATCGACGATGTCGCTCAGCGCGGCGCGCAGCCGGTGGCGCAGCGCACGGAATTCGTCGCGCTTTTCCGAACGGCCGCCTCGGCCGTCGCGCCGATCCTCGCTATCGTCGTTCCAGCCGAACCAGTCGCGCGCCTTGGCCATCTTGCGGCCGAAGCGCTCGAGATGGTCTAGCACGCCGTCGATCATCTCACGGTTGTCGGCAAGATGCGCCTGCCCGGCCTCGGTGATCGAAAACACCTTCTTGTTGCCTTCGCTCGAGGACACGGCATAGCCTGCCTCTTCCAGGAAGGTCAGCGTCGGGTAGACCACGCCCGGGCTCGGGCTGTAGATGCCGCTGGTGCGCTCCTCCAAGGCCTTGATGATGTCATAGCCATGGCGTGGCGCCTCGGCCAGCAGCGACAGCGTGATCAGCTTGAGGTCGCCGTCGGCCAGCATGCGCCCGGCGCGGAACATGTCGCCCGGGCCGCCGCGTCCGCCGCCCCTGCCATGGCCGAACGGGCCAAAGCCGCCGCCCCCGCCTCTGCCGCCAAATTTGCCGGCCATGTGCATGAAGACGCGCTCGGCGCGATCGCCAAAATGATTGTGTCTGTGCATTGATTGCTCCTTGAGTTCTATCTTACGATATATCTTAGCTAGGCGCACGCCAGCATGGAGTCAAGACATATCTTACGATGTATCGGGCCGGAAGCGAACAGCATCTGTCGGACGCCGACCCGCCGGTCGCGCGCGAACATCTTCACCATGGTTGGAGTAGCCGGCGTTACCAGCGGCCATTGCGTCGGTTCCAGGCATAGAGCAGGTCGGCAAAGCGGTCGTAGCCGAAGCGAGCGAGCGGCAGGGTAAGGGCGTTGCCGAGCAACTTTGCCAGCCAGCCCTCGCCCGGCGTCAGCGCCCACACGGCGATGGCGACATCGGCGCCGACCAGTAGCCTGCCCTGAGCATCGGTCGCGTGCAGCCGGCGGCGGATGTCTTCCAGCGAAGCGCCAAATCCGGCCAGTGCTTCCGGTTCATGATTGATGTCGCGAAATTCGATCCGCCCGGCCTTGACCACCTCGATCAGCCGCCGCTTCTGCCTGGTAATGCCGGCATCGCAGACCGGGCAGCGCGTGTTGTACCAGACGGTCAGCAAGGGCCTGGTTCTGCTATCGATCACTTCAGGCCCATCGCCATCTTCGGCCCTACGCATTTGTTGTCGCGAAACAGCGCCCATTCTTCGCATAGCCGCTGGTGGGACAGCCGGCAAAATCCATATTCATTGCCGGCCTTGTCCTTCTTGATCACCAGGCGCCCGCCGATCTCTCCGCAATGAACCGATGCGGGATTGGACATGCCGACCGGTTTTTGCGGGGCAGTGTCGGCATCGATCGGCATCGACGACTACGCGGCAAGGCTGATAGCCAATATCGAAACTGTCTTCATCGCGATCTCCGCTGGCTGCATTCTATCACGATGAAGCGCACTGTCTTGCCGCAAGGCGCCGTCGAGCCGGCACCTGCTCATCGGCTCCGGAACGTCCCGATTTGCATCATCCAAGCGACGAGATGATCTCGCGGTAAGCAAGCTCCGGGAAAGCCTTCAGGGTCCGTGACTTGACGTTGCCGCCCGCGGCCAGCATCAGCGCGAAACGCGCCAGCACCGCATCGTCGGGCGCTTCGACCACCGCCACCATGTCGAATTCCCCCATGGTCAGGTAGAACGACTTGAACGATCCCCCCATCTCGCCCAGTTGCGTCTTGGCGGCATCGAGGCGCTTGGGGGATTCGCGCACGTTCTTCGCGCCCTGCTCGGTCCAGTTCATCAGCATGATGTAAGTCGTCATGGCACGCCTCCTCCGGGGCCACGGAGCACGGTACTCAGGCCATGGAGATGTCGACACGGCCTTGACCGGGGCGGGCTTCCCGGGTTGTCGCCCAGAAAAATGCATCCGACACCAAATTATCCTCCCTAAGGGCGCGTGCCGCAATGGCGAGCGCCAAAGAAAAAGGGCGCCACGATGGGCGCCCTTGATCTCTTCGCAATCGGTAGGCCTCAGCTATCCAGGAAGCTTCTGAGCTTGCGCGAGCGGCTCGGGTGCTTGAGCTTGCGCAATGCCTTGGCTTCGATCTGGCGGATACGCTCGCGGGTGACCGAGAACTGCTGGCCGACTTCCTCGAGCGTATGGTCGGTGTTCATGCCGATGCCGAAGCGCATGCGCAGCACACGCTCCTCGCGCGGCGTCAGCGAGGCGAGCACGCGCGTGGTGGTCTCGCGCAGATTGGCCTGGATCGCCGCGTCGATCGGCAGGATCGCCATCTTGTCCTCGATGAAGTCGCCCAGATGCGAATCCTCCTCGTCGCCGACCGGCGTTTCGAGCGAGATCGGCTCCTTGGCGATCTTCAGCACCTTGCGCACTTTTTCGAGCGGCATTGCGAGCTTCTCGGCCAGTTCCTCCGGCGTCGGCTCGCGGCCGATCTCGTGCAGCATCTGGCGCGAGGTGCGCACGATCTTGTTGATCGTCTCGATCATGTGCACCGGAATGCGGATGGTGCGCGCCTGGTCGGCGATCGAACGCGTGATCGCCTGCCTGATCCACCATGTCGCGTAGGTCGAGAACTTGTAGCCGCGGCGATATTCGAATTTGTCGACGGCCTTCATCAGGCCGATATTGCCTTCTTGGATCAGGTCGAGGAACTGCAGGCCGCGATTGGTGTATTTCTTGGCGATGGAGATGACGAGGCGCAGATTGGCCTCGACCATTTCCTTCTTGGCGATCGCCGCTTCGCGCTCGCCCTTCTGCACCTGGTTGACGATCTTGCGGAATTCCAGGATCGAGATGGCCGTTTCCGTGGCCAGATTCTGGATCTCGGCGCGCAGATCCCTGATCGCGTCCTTCTCGTTCTTGGTGAACTCCTTCCAGCCGCGCGAGGTCAGATTGGCGATCGAGCGCGTCCAGTTCGGGTCGAGCTCGGAGCCCTGATATTCCTTCAGGAACTCCTCGCGGCGCACGCCATAGCTTTCGGCGAGACGCAATAGCTTGCCCTCGTTCTGCACCAGGCGCTTGTTGATGTCGTAAAGCTGCTCGACCAGCGCCTCGATACGCGCCGTGTTGAGCGACAGCGACTTCACCGCCTTGATGAGCTGGTCCTTCAGCTCCTTCAAGCGGCGGTCCTGGCTGGGCGACAGCGTGCCGGCCGCGGCCAGCCGGTTCTCGACCTGCTGATCCTGCAGCTTGCGCAGCTTCTTGTAGGTGTCGGCGATGACGTCGAGCGTTTCCATGACCTGCGGGCGCAGCTCGGCTTCCATTGCCGCCAGCGACAGGCTGGCCTCGTCCTCGTCCTCCTCGTCGTCATCCCCGATGCCGCGCGTGTCAGCGCCGACATTGGTGATGTCGTCTTCATCGTCGCGTCCGCGGCGCGGCTTTTCCTCGACCTTAGGCGCTTCCTCGACGCGCTCCACCACTGGCGCCTGCTTGGCCTCGGGGCCGGCATAGGTGGCTTCGAGGTCGATGATCTCGCGCAGCAGGATCTTGGATTCGTTGAGCTCGTCGCGCCAGATGATGATGGCCTGGAAGGTCAGCGGGCTTTCGCACAGGCCCGCGATCATCGTCTCGCGGCCGGCCTCGATGCGCTTGGCGATGGCGATTTCGCCCTCGCGCGACAACAACTCGACCGAACCCATTTCGCGCAGGTACATGCGGACCGGATCGTCGGTGCGGTCGGTCGGCTCTTTCTTCGTGGTTGTGGCGGCGACGGCGGTGCCGGTCTGCTCGGCCAGTTCGTTGGCGTCTTCCTCGGCATCCGCCGCGGTGTCGCCGGCCTCGGCCTCTTCGCCCTGCTCGTCGTCCTCGACGACGTTGATACCCATGTCGGACAGCATCGCCATCGTGTCCTCGATCTGCTCGGAGGTCACTTCCTCGGAGGGCAGCACCGAATTCAGCTCGTCCATGGTGACATAGCCGCGCTTCTTGGCGGCCTTGATCATCTTCTTGACAGCATCATCGGAAAGGTCGAGCAGAGGGCCATCGGTGGCGCCTTCGCGTTCGGTCTCGACCTCTTCCTTTTCCTTTGTCGCCATAGTCTTTATCTTCTCCTAGCGGCCCGACATCGAGGCCGCGCAAGCTGTCGGACCGGTCAAATCGGCTGGGCTCGCTTTTGCAACGCGCTTCACCGGGCCAATAACTGCATCATCTCTTTGTTGGTGCCCTGTCGTCGCCCAAAACCGGTTTCCATTTTTGGGCGACATGCATTAAGTCCAGATTAACCCTGATATCTGTGGCAGGCTGGCTGCCTGTCCAGTGACCAAGACCTCACATCGCTGCTTTTCCCGTCGACGCGGGTGCGGGTTAACGTTTCGAATCGTCCTGATTCCGCCATTCTGCCGGAAGGTCAAGCGCCTCTCGCATGATTCGCATGAAAAAAGCGAATCAATTACCCGACTTAGCGCGGTCCGGCTCTAGAAGATCCATGACAACGCCGTCATTCCTGCACTTGCCGGCATGAGCCCGTCCCAACCCTCGGGCCGAAATGAGCTCCGCCTTTCTTCTGCTGGAGTATGATCGTTCCCGAAAACCGGGTCCCGCTTTTCGGAACCATGCTTCAGGCCCGACCAGCCCTGCCCGACGAAACACCGAAACCTTCGATCAGCGCTTCCGTCGCTTGTACATCCCGAAATTGCGCTTGAATTTCGATCAGATGGCGGAAATTCTCGTCCGAAGGATCCGCATCCATCGCCGCTTCCGCCTGTTTCAGCTCCTTATGTAAGGTGCGCGCGCTACGCTGCAAGTGCAGCGCCTGGTTCAGAGCGTCGCGGGCATCCTCGAGCGCTGCCGTCTCCAGCGCCGGCCACTGCCGCGCCCGCCTGATCAGGCCGACGGCACGCTCCCAGATCTCGGCGCAGCCGGCGCGCTCGATCGTCGCCACCACGGCGTGGCGGTCATTGGCCATGTCATGTGCCATCGCGTCGAGGATGGCACCGTGCAGCCGCCTCAGCTCGGGGTTGGCGAGATCAAGGAACTCGACATGGGCGAAATTCTCGTCGATCAGCGCCGGGTGGTTGACCAGTGCCACGATGATCGTCGCTTCGCGCACCGACATTCCTTCGTTGCCGCGCTTGACCAGTGCCGACTGGCCGAGACTTTCCGTGATGGCGATGCGACCACCGCCGGCTTTAGCGAATTGTCCGCCGGGAGCGGGCGCCTTGCCCTGCCCCGGTTTCCAGTCCGGACGACCTTGCCGCGTTGCGCGCTGAGAACCGAAGAAGCTCAGCACGCGCTCGCGCATCTCCTGCTGGTAGTGATATCGCAGGCTTTCATCACGGATGCGGCTGGTCAGTTCGCGCAGCCGCTTCTCCAGTTCGGCCCGCCGCTCCGGCGTGTCGAAGACGCCGCCCGCCGTCTCGCGCATCCATAACAGATCGGCAAGAGGACGCGCTTCCGCCAGCACGGCGCGGAAGGCATCCGGCCCCTCCGCCTTGACCAGGTCGTCGGGATCCTTGCCTTCCGGCAGCAGCGCGAAACGCGCCGTGCGCCCGGCTTGGACTACGGGCAGCACCATGTCGGCGGCCCGCCATGCGGCCTTCAGCCCGGCCTTGTCGCCGTCGAAGCACAGCACCGGCTCGGCGGCCATACGCCACAACAGTTCGAGCTGGTTTTCGGTAAGCGCCGTGCCGAGTGGCGCGACGACATTCTCGAAGCCGGCCTGCGCCAATGCGATGACATCCATATAGCCTTCGACGGCGATGACCGTGCCGCCCTTGGCCAGCGCTTTTCGCGCGCGGGCGAAATTGTAGAGCACGTTGCCCTTGTGGAAGAGCTCGGTATCGGGCGAGTTCATGTATTTGGCGAGCGCATCCGGCGCCAGCGCTCGCCCACCGAAAGCGATGATCTTGCCACGCGAATCCGGAATCGGGAACATGATGCGGTCGCGGAACCAGTCATAGGAGACCGGAATGTCGTCGCCATGGCGCACCAGCCCACAGGCCTCGATATCAGCCTTCGGCACGCCCTTTGCGGCCAGATGCTCCTTCAGCGCATTGCGGCTGTCGGGCGCATAGCCCAGCCGGAAAGCATGCTGCGTCGCGGGCGTCAGTCCGCGGTCGCGCAGATACGCACGGGCCTTGGCGCCTTCCGCGCCCTGTAGCCGCTCCTGGAAAAAGGCAGTCGCCATTTCCATGACGTCGGTAAGGCTGGCGCGTTCCTTCTCGCGCCGCTCCTCCTGCACGTCGCGAACCGGCATCGGCACGCCGGCCATGTCTGCAATCTTCTCGACCGCCTCGGGAAAGCTCAGTCCGTCAAGTTCGGTCAGGAACTTGAAGTGATCGCCCGAGACCGAGCAGCCGAAACAATGATAGCGGCCCTTCTTGTCCTCGCAATGGAAGGACGGGCTCTTCTCGCCATGAAACGGGCAGCAGGCCCAATAATCGCCGCGCGACGCATTGGTCTTCTTGCGATCCCAGGCGACGCGCTGGCCGATGACCTGCGAAATCGGCACGCGATCGCGTATCTCGTCGAGGAAGGCGGGCGGAAAGCGCATCGGGGAACTCGTTTATCCCCTATATAATCATGCCCGCGAAATCCGGCGACCCCTAATGCTGACGATGCCCGGTTTCCACAGGGCAAAAGGAAAGGCGGCCGTTGCGGGCCGCCCTTCCTCCAGTCTGGCACTATCGGGACTTTACTGCGCGGCGATGGCGCCAAAGATGATGCCGGAGAGGGCGCCGACCAGCACATAGTCGTTGCCGACGCGGATCCATTCCTGGCCACGGCCAGGACGATGCAGGCCGTAGCGACCATAATCGCGGACCGGCTGATGCTGCCGCCAGCCGGAATATTTCTGGCCATTGCGCCAGTTGTTCCGCTTCACGACGACCTTCTTTTGAATGATACGCTTCTGGATAACGCGCTTCTGGATGACGCGCTTCCTGACATCCCGGTTGGTGGGCTTCTGCCAATCGACATTGGTATAGTTCGACTGCGGCGCGACCGGCGCATTGAGCGGTGCGGCCTGGCCCGTCAGGGACGTGGCGGCCAGCATCGAGAAAGCAAGACCGGAAAGAACAATGCGCTTCATGAAGGAATCTCCTTGGTTGTCAATGCCGCAGAAATAGCCGTCGAAGAATGAACCGAAACTGAACATGAGCATTACAATTCCGTAATAAATCCGCAGCTTTAGGCCGATTGGTTGAACATCCTCGCAAATTCCGGGCGAAGGGCGGGGGGCAACATCGGCCGATCCGCTGCGTCAGGGCGGCGGGGCTCATGCAACCATTTCGGCATCCGTCCATTCTCCGACACGCCCCGTCGCGCGCCGGCAGCCCTTGAAATCGACAAATTTTTATTATCCGGCTAAAATATTCGAGCTATTATCGGCCAACGCCATGATCATGATTCGCACCCCTCGTCCTTCCCCCGGCCGCCGCGCTGCCCGTGTCGCCGGCTTTGTCCGTATCGGTGCGCCGCAATGAGCGGCTCCGTGGTTCTTCTGCATCTGGCCGGGGCCGTGGCGCTGATGCTGTTTGCCACGCGCATGGTGAAGACCGGCGTCGAGCGCGCCTATGGCGACGTGCTGCGCCACAAGCTGCGCGCCACCATGCGCAATCCTGTCATGGCGGTGCTGGCCGGCACCGGCCTCGCTATAGCGCTGCAGAGCTCCACCGCCGTCACGCTGCTGGTCGGCTCCTTCGCCGGCTCCGGCATCGTCTCGGGCGCGGCCGGGCAACTGGCCGTACGCGGCGCCGAGATCGGTTCGGCTCTGGTGGTCAAGCTGCTCACCTTCGATCTCACGCTGCTGGTGCCGCTCTGCCTGATCACCGGCACGGTCATGTTCATGGCCACCGAGCGGCGCGACTGGCGCCAGACCGGTCGCATCCTGGTCGGCATCGGCCTTTTGATCCTGTCGCTGGAAATGATCGGTCAGGCATCCGAGCCGCTGCGCAACAGCCAGTTAATGCCGGTCATCATCAATTACTTCTCCGGCGATTCCATCACCGCCTATCTACTGGCGGCGCTGATCACCTGGCTGTTCCAGTCGAGCATCGCCGCGGTCCTGTTGATGGCGACGCTGGCGGGCCGCGGCCTGATCACGCCCGAACTCGGCGTCGTCCTCATCCTGGGCGTCAATCTCGGTTCGTCGATCATCGCGCCCATGCTGACCCGCTCCTCCGGCCCCGAAGTGCGCGTCGTGCCGATCGGCAACCTCTTGATGCGCGGGCTTGGCTCGCTGGTCATGCTGATCCTGGTCATGATCTTCAGGCCGCATTTCGCGTTCCTTGGCGCGACGGCAGCGGACCAGATCGTCAATGCCCACATCCTGTTCAACGTGCTGATCCTGCTCGCCGGCCTGCCGCTGGCGGGTCTCGTCTACCGAGCCTCGGAGAAGATCGTGGCGCTCGGCACCAAGACGCCAGCCGCCACGCTCGACGTCGTCGAACTCTCGGCGCTCAACGAAAGCGCGCTCGACGTGCCGAGCCAGGCGCTGGCCAATGCCACCCGCGAGGTGGTGCGGGTCTGCGAGACGGTCGAGATCATGCTCAAGCGCATCATCGAGCTCTACGAGAGCGCCGATGCCGACAAGATCAAGGCGCTGGCCGCCCTTGACGACCGCGTCGACCGCAAGCACGCGGCGATCAAGCTCTACCTCGCCAAGGTCACCAAGAACCCGCTGACCGAGGACGAGGCGTTGCGCTGCCAGGAACTGATCGGCGCCTGCGTCAAGCTGGAGCAGGTCGGCGACATCATCGTGCGCAACATGCTGGTACATGTGAAGAAGAAGTTCGACCGTGGACTGGAATTCACCGACGAGGGTTGGAGCGAGCTGTGCGCCTTCCACGCTTCGGTGCTCGCCAATGCGCGGCTTGCCTTCAACGTGCTGGTGTCGCGCGATGCCGAGACGGCTCGCCAATTGGTGCTGGAGAAGGAACGGCTGCGCGACGCCGAAAAAGAGACCAGCGCCAGTCATTTCCTGCGGCTGCGCGAAGGCACTGCCAAAAGCGTCGAGACCAGTTCGATCCACCTCGACACCATCCGCGATCTCAAACAGATCAACTCGCTGCTGGCATCGATGGCCTATCCCGTGCTGGAAGAACGCGGCCTCCTCGGTGGATCCAGGTTGAAGGCGAGCTGATCAACGACATCTCTCCCTTCTTTGAGACACCTCATCCCACCTCGCTTTGCGACGCCACCTCCCAACAAACAAGGGCAGAAGGAAGAGCGCCGCACTCTGTCGAAAAAATTGTATTGCGGCAGAATTGCATGGCGTCGGTCCTTCGGCGGCAAAATTGCCATTGCCGCGTTTCCATCGCTCGGGCTAGGCATATCAGCCAAAGCTTTCGGAGGAGATCGATGGACACCCATTCGCGCAGTTTCGCCAAGGCGCTTTCGTGGCGCGTGACCGGCACCATCGATACGATGATCATCTCGCTGGTGGTGACCGGAAGCGTCAAGCTGGCGGCCGCCATCGGCGTGACAGAAGTCTTCACCAAGTCGCTGCTCTATTATTTTCATGAGCGGGCATGGCTGAAGGTTCCTTATGGACGCAAGACCCCGTTCTGAACCCGGGGGCAAGATTTTGAACCCGGAGATCAAGAAAAGCTAAAGCGGCGACAAAAATTTCTGGATTGCCGGCAGCGCGCATCCGTGGTTTGAGGCCTGCATTCGAGGATTTAATTCCCGCCATGTCGCTTCCGCTCATCGCCCTGTTCATCGCTGCCTTCGCTTTCGGCACCACCGAATTCGTCATCGCCGGCGTGCTGCCGCAGGTGGCGCAAGGGCTTGGCGTTTCGGTTCCGACATCGGGCTATCTCGTCTCCGGCTATGCCTGCGGCATCGCCATCGGCGGTCCGCTTCTGGCACTTGCCACCAAGTCCTTGCCGCGCAAAACCTTGCTGCTCGGCCTCGCGGTCGCCTTCACCATCGGTCAGGCGGCCTGCGCGCTGGCGCCGGACTTCACCTCGATGCTGCTTCTGCGCATTGCCGTCGCAGTCGCGCATGGCGCTTATTTCGGCGTCGCCATGGTGGTTGCGGTCGGGCTGGTGCGCGGGGACCAGCGCGGCATGGCGGTGGCCGTCATCCTGTCGGGCCTCACTGTCTCCAACGTGATCGGCGTGCCAGCGGGCACTGCCATCGGCAACATCTGGGGCTGGCGCGCGACCTTCTGGGTTATGTGCGCATTGGGCGTGGCGGCCACGCTTGCCATGGCAGCCCTTTTGCCGCGCACCGCAGGCTATCAGGCCAAACCCGCCGGCCTCGCCCGCGAGGTCCGCGTGCTTGCCCGCCAGCAGGTCTGGACCTCGCTGATCCTGATGCTGATGCTGATGATCGGCCAGTTCGGCCTGTTCACCTACATCACCCCGACATTGCTTGAGATCACCGGCCTCGACGAGAACCTGGTGCCCTGGGTGCTCTTGCTCAATGGCGTCGGCGCCACGCTTGGCGTCTTCCTCGGCGGCAGGCTAGCCGACTGGAAGCTGATGCCCTCGCTGATCACCATGCTGGCCCTGCAGGCGGTGACGCTTGCGGTGATCTATGCCGTCAGCCCCTATCCCGTGCCGATGGTCGTGGCGATCGTCATCTGGGGCGGCCTCAACTTTGCCATCGGTACGCCGATCCAGACCCGCATCCTGTCCTGGACTGCGGATGCCTCGAACCTGGCCTCCTCGCTGATCCCATCCGGCTTCAATATCGGTATAGCGCTCGCGGCATCGCTCGGTGCCGCCATGCTCAATGGCGGTTACGGTTATCGCAGCCTGCCGCTGCTTGGCGCTGTGGCGATGCTCGTCGCAGTCGCGGTGGCGCTCGCCTCGCACATCTGGGAGTGGCGCAGCAACGCCACGCCACCGCTGACGGCAGCGGCTGAGTAGATTATCCGCGTCAGGACATCCACCACCGATCATGCCTGATCCGGGCGTGCACCGGCGCAAGCACGACGCGATGAACAGTCATGTCTCGCCCGGCAGCTGCGCAGCTCCAACGCATTACAGATCGATGCGGAACCGCAGGCTCTCCGCTCCGCCATAGGCGGCATCTTCGAGGAAACGTTCGACCAGTCTGCCGCCGTTGGCCAGGATCACTTTGTGCGAGGCCGGATTGCCAGGTTTTGCGGTGATGTCGACATGAGCCAGGCCGACCGCCCTCGCCTCATCCAGCATAAGCCGCAGCGCTTCCGTCGCGTAGCCGCGTCGCTGTTTCCACGGCACCACGGCGTAGCCGATATGGCCAAGCACGTGCGGCGGCAGCGCCGACGTGCCCTTCTGCCAGCGCAGGCCGATCGAGCCTGACGTCTCGCCGTCCCACATCCAGCGCCTGAAGCCCGGCAGGCGCGGGACCTGTCTGCCGTCAGGCAAGGTGATCGGCGGCCCCTTGGCCTCGGGATCATCGAGGCTGGCCAGGAACGCCGCCGGATCCTCCTCGATTGCGGCAAGCTGCTCGCGAGCTGCCTCCATGAGCCGTACATTGTCGGGCGACCAGCCGCGCTCGAGCGCAGCCTTGTAGGACGCCAGATGCTTGAGCCCGGGCTTGACGATTTCGATCATGATCCATGCTCCCTCGCAGGCCAAGCAGGCATAGCGATGGCCACTGGAACGCTCAAGCGGGCTGGAAGCGGATCGCGCCCTTGTTGAGGAAACACGCTTTGCTGAACAGCGACAGATCCAGCGGGTTCGGTAGCCGAACGTCGCTGATATCGGGAAACGGCTTCGTTGACGGATCGTAGGAGCGGTCGATCTGCGAGATGAAGACCAGGATCACGCCCCTGTCACGCGCAAAAGCCTTCAATGTCCGGACCTGGTCCATCAGCTCCGGATTTTCCCGCTTCTGGTCGAGCAGTTGCAGATAGTCGATGACCGCGAGCGTCCCGCGCGCCACCGATCCCAACACCTCGACGATGTAGTCGGCGCTGATGGCTTCGGAAGTGTCGGACGCGAACAATCGGTCGAACTGGGCGGGGTCCGCCCCGATGGCGCGAAACCGGTCCAGCACATCGCGATGTGTGTATTCCAACGAGAAGAACACGCTGCGATGGCCACGCTTCATGGCTTCGACCGCGAGCTCGAGGCTCATCAGCGTCTTGCCGTGGCCTGGTCGCGCACCGACCAGAACCAGGTCGCCGGGCATCAGCCGCGAGAACAGCCTGCCGGCGGCCGTCGTCTCGGCTGCCTTGGCCGCAAGCAGACTCCAACTCGCAAAACCTTCGCGGGCTGCAACACGGTCAAGCGCCTGATGGAGCGGAATCTTCTCCTTGCGGGACAACAGCCTGGCTTGACGCTTCAGATGGTAAATGGGCGCAATCATCGCAAACCTCCTGGTGCGAGCAGTCTTCGCAACCCCTCCTTATGCCTGGTGCTCGAACAGTCGGTTCGATGATCGGATTGCCCCGCATGAATGATGCTTTCCCGACGGAGGGAGGAGGCGTGGGCGCGCCGGAATCAGACAATACCCCAATGCTGACGGGTCGAAAACGCGCATACGTGCCGGGAATGCTGAACAAGATGTGTTTCGCCGGCCGGCATAAGCCGATTTATGATCGTGCCGGGGGTGATTCACCGCCAAAACACAAACGCTTCGACAGGAGAACGGGTCTGGTGCGGTTGAGATCTATCCCGCTGGGTGTCGTCGCCAGCCTCTTCCTCGTTGTCGTCGCTTTGACGGCACGGTCCTTTGCCGCGCCCTCGGCCATTCCGGCCTGGCTGCAGGCCCATGTCGGCGAAGGTGATGGCCAGATCTCAACTGTGGTCCTGGAGCGGGCCCGAGCGCTTTACCTGAAGAAAGTCGGCGCAGGAGCCGTTAACAATCCCTGCTACTTCGCCATGGATGCGACGCGCCCTAGCGATCTGGGCAACAACAAACTGGGTCACCGCTATTACATCATCTGCGAGGCCAGCCAGGCGTTTCGCGCCGTTTCGGCGGGCCACGGCAGCGGCCGGAATCTGAAGGGCGTCGCAGATTTCGCCAATGGCAAGCGCTGCGCGAAGAACTTCGGCAATGCGCTGGATTCGTCACTGACCGCCGGCGGCGCCTATATGACCGGCGAGGCGAAAACCTCGTTCAAGGGCTATTATCGCACCGCAGCGAAGCAGGACGTGGCTTTCATGCGTACCTTCGTGCAGTTCGATGGCGAGGGCGAGGCCGCGAACGCCAGGCAACGCGTGATCGGCGGGCATCCGGCGGAAGTGCTGAAGGGAATGTGTCTTCGCAAAGACCCGGCCAGCTCGCATGCCGACCATGACGGCTACGTGCCGTTCGGCAAACTGGTGGATTATGCCGGCGGCCGCAGCAATGGCTGCACCAGTTGGTCGGCGGCGGATGCGCGGCAGATCATCCCGATGGTGAAGGACAATCCGACTACGCTCTACATCTACCCTGAATCGCGCGACATCGCCGCCGTTGCGCAAATCGTGGCGGCGGGCCGTTCGCTGTCGGACGCTGGGCCCTATTGGAACGCATCCTGCCTGAAGGAAATCGGCGCTCCAAAATTCTGGCCGCGAAAGACGCTCGAGCCGATCATTGCCCAATACAGGAAGGACCACCCGGCACCGCCGCCGCAGCCGGTGCCGATCTGCAAGGAGCCGTGAGGTCCGTCCGGCTCGGGGGATGCGGGGTCTACGGGATCGCATCCCTCAGCGCAGAAAATCGAACACCGCCTGAATGAAACCGGATGGATATTCGACATTCGACAGGTGAACCGCCGGCAGGACGACCAGCTTCGCGCCGGGCACCGCCGCGGCGATCAGTTCGCTATGGCTGGCCGCCGTCACCGTGTCGTGCTCGCCGGCGATCACCAGCGTCGGCCGCGAGATCAGCGCCACGGTGCGGCGAAGGTCGGCGTCGCGCACCGCCGCAAAGAGGCCCGCCAGGCCTTGCCGGTCGATGGCGAGCAGCATGGCGCGAAATTCCTCGATGACGGGCTCGTTGGCCGCCACCATTTTTGCCGGGAACCAATTGTTGAGAAACGTTTCGGCGGTTTCGGCCATGTCGGGCGCCTGCCGGACGGCGGCAATGCGCTCGTCGAAATGGCGTGCCGGTCCGAGATGCGACGAGGTGTTGCTCAGGATCAGCCGGTCGATCCGCTCCGGCGCGTGGATGCCGAGCCATTGCCCGACGAAGCCGCCCAGCGACAGGCCGAGGAAATGCACGCGGCCAAGGCCGAGCGCGTCGAGCAGTTCGATCACGTCGCCGCCGAGCCGATCGAGCGAATAGGCGCCGGCCGGCACGCTCGATCCGCCATGGCCGCGAAAATCATAGCGCAGAAGATGGAAATGCCTGGACAACTCGCCGACCTGTCCATCCCACATATGCAGCGTGGTGCCGATGGAGTTCGACAGCATCAGAACCGGCTTTCGCGCATCGCCGTCGAAACGGTAGGCGATGCGCGTGCCGTCGCCAACAGTCACAAAATTCAGCTCACTCATGATGAAAGATCCTTCTGGAAGGGTTGAATGACAGAGCGTAGTCAGATCGTTGGTTTGTTGATATTACAAAGTCAGGACAATCTCTGTAATCAAAGCTGACATGGCTGAATTCACCTTGCACGACCTGCAGTGCTTCGACGCCGTGATCCGCACCGGCGGCTTTCAGCCGGCGGCGGCCCTGTTGCATCGTTCACACCCGGCTGTATTCGCCGCTGTCGCCAAGCTGGAACGGCAGCTCGACCTCGTTCTCCTGGACCGCAGCGGCTATCGCGTGCGCCCGACCGAGGCCGGGCTGTCGTTCCACCGCCGGGCGCAATCGCTGCTGCGCGAACTGGAAGGCCTGCGCGTGCATGCCGCCCAGCTCTCGATGGGCGAAGAAAGCGAAATCCATGTGGTGATCGGCGACCTATGCCCACGACCGCAGGTGCTGGGCCTGCTCGGGCGGTTCTTCGCGCAATGTCCCGGCACGCGTCTGCACCTGCACTTCGAGGCCGTCGGCGGCCCTTGGGAACGCCTTTTCGACGACGAGGCCGATCTGGTCCTGCACTGGATCGACAAGGGCGATGCGCGGGTGGAATGGATCGATTTGTGCAAGGTGCCGTTCATTCCCGTGGTGGCACCGGGCTTTCTGCCGGAGCGCATCGAGCCGCCGATCACACCCGACCAGATGCAGGCGCTCACCCAATGCGTGATGCGCGACACTGCCCGCCATTCACCGCAACAAGACTACTTCATGGTCGAAGGCGCGCCGCAATGCCTGGTCGCCGACCAGGGCATGAAGAAGGAGATCATCCTGCAGGGCCTCGGCTGGGGCCACCTGCCACGCTTCCTGATCGAGGAGGAGCTGCGTGATGGACGCCTGCGGTCCATCGCCGGCCCTCATATGCCGGGCCGCACCGACGAACTGGTGGTTGCGCGTCGCCGCGACCGTCCCCACGGGCCGGTCGCCAACCGTTTGTGGGATCATATCCAGCAGGAGGCGCCAGCATTGCGCCACGCGTTGGAGCCCCAGAAGGTTGTTTTATAGGCAGGCGAGCGCTGGCGCTCGCGCTCGACGCGCCGACTATTGCAAAAGCCCCTTGATGATGCCGCTTGCCTTGCCGAAATCCATCTGGCCGGCATATTTCTGCTTCAGTGCCGCGATCACCTTGCCCATGTCCTTCTGGCTGGCGGCACCGGTCGCCGCGATCGCCTCGCGCGCCGCGGCGGTGATGGCGGCATCGTCGAGCTGCGTCGGCAGGAAATCGCGGATGATCTCCATCTCGCTGCGCTCCTGCGCGGCCAGTTCCGGACGCTTGCCGTCTTCGAAGGCCTTGGCCGATTCTTCGCGCTGCTTCACCATCTTGGCCAGGATCTGCAGGATCGCCTCGTCGCTGGCCGGTTCCTTGCCGGCACCGCGATTGGCGATATCGCGATCGTGGATGGCGGCTTGGATCAGCCGCAATGTCGGCAGCCGGTGCTTGTCCTGCGCCTTCATCGCGCTCTTCAGGGATTCGGCGATTTTTGCGCGCATCGTGCTCTCTCCTTCGGTCGGCGCGGACAATAGCGCCCGGTGCGGACCAACGCAAACCCTGATATGTCGAGGCAAGCCTATGATATTGCTCAATGAAATAAATCGTAGCGGCATTTCCCATCATCATTGACCGACCTGCCCCCTTCCCCTATGTACTGGGCCTTGCATGAACTGAAGCTTGAGTGCGTGGAGGCAGCGAATTCGCCGCTCCGCGCCGTTTGCCGCGCAAATAGCCCGCCGGGCCTGTTTGAAGCGCGCGGCCTGATAGGAGTGCCGCCATGGCCGACACCGCGTCCACCCCCGCTTGGGCCACCGAGAAACCGACGGCATTGCTGGTGCTGGCCGACGGCACCGTCATTGAGGGTCGCGGTCTCGGCGCAACGGGTTCGGCGGTCGCCGAGGTCTGCTTCAACACCGCGCTTACCGGCTATCAGGAGATCCTGACCGATCCGTCCTATGCCGGCCAGATCGTCACCTTCACCTTCCCGCATGTCGGTAATATCGGCACCAACGGCGAAGACATCGAGGACCTCAATCCGGCTGCTCGCGCCGGTGCCGTCGGCGCCGTGTTCAAGGCCGATGTCACCAATCCCTCCAACTACCGCGCTGCCGGCCATCTCGATCAATGGCTGAAGAAGCGCGGCATCGTCGCCCTCTCGGGCATCGACACCCGCGCGTTGACCGCGTTGATCCGCGAAAAGGGCATGCCCAACGCCGTTATCGCGCATGCGCCCGACGGCGTCTTCGATCTTGACGACCTGAAACGCCGCGCCGCCGCGTGGTCCGGCCTGATCGGCCTCGACCTCGCCAAGGAGGTCACGTCAGGCCAGTCCTCGGTGTGGCGCGAGACGCCTTGGGTGTGGGACGAGGGCTTTGGCGAACAGGACGAGCCCTCCATGCATGTCGTCGCCATCGACTATGGCGTCAAGCGCAACATCCTGCGCCTGCTTGCGGGGCTTGGTGCCAAGGTGACCGTGGTTCCGGCCAAGACCGGCGCCGAGGAAATCCTCGCCATGCAGCCGGACGGCATCTTCCTGTCCAACGGCCCCGGCGACCCTGAAGCCACCGGCGCCTACGCCGTGCCGGTCATCCAGGACCTGCTCAGGACCGAGATTCCGGTGTTCGGTATCTGCCTCGGCCACCAGATGCTGGCGCTGGCGCTGGGCGGCAAGACCGCCAAGATGCATCAGGGCCATCACGGCGCCAACCATCCGGTCAAGGACCACACTACAGGCAAGGTCGAGATCGTCTCGATGAACCACGGCTTTGCCGTCGACGCCGACTCGCTGCCGTCAGGCGTCGAGGAAACCCATGTCTCGCTGTTCGACGGCTCGAATTGCGGCATCGCGCTGACAGGCCGGCCGGTATTCTCGGTCCAGCACCACCCCGAGGCCTCGCCCGGCCCGCAGGATTCGCATTATCTGTTCCGCCGCTTCGTCAACCTGATCCGCGAAAAGCGCGGCGAGGAACTGCTGGCCGAACGGGCTTAGTTCCGACAGATCCTCATATTCGTGCCCCATCTTCCGCGACGCCTTTGGTGACGGTTCCGAGTGCCGCAGGCCTCGCCACTTTCGTAACGAAGACAACGAGCGCCAGCACTAGGAAAACCGCGCCAACCAGGTAAGGCGCACCGCCGAAGGTCACTGGCGCGCTTGGCCCGGTGAACCAGGAAAAGATCGCGGTATAGAGCAGCGGCGTGACGATCGATGTGATCGAGAAGATCGACGTCATCGCGCCTTGTAATTCACCCTGCGCCGAAGGCGGCACCTTGGCGGCGGCGAGGCTCCTGAGCGGCGGGTCGGCCAGCGCTTCCAGGCAGCCGACGACGATCACCGCATAAATCATCCAACCCTGCGTCGCGAAGGCGTAGCCGAAAGCACTGAGCGCCGTGAACGCCAGACCGATCACCGCCGTCCTCCACTCGCCAAGCCTGGGAATGATGCGTGGCAGCACCGTTGCCATGACGATGGCTCCGCACAGGCCGAAAGCGCCGAGCGAAAAACCGATCTGCTGCTCGTTCCAGCCATAGCGATAGTTGGAGACGAACGACCAGACCGCCGGATACATCATGTGGCCGAGCGTCATCAGGAAGAAGACGAGCCCGATCCAGCCAATGCCTTGATATTGGCGCATCTGCAGAAGCGTGCCGACTGGGTTGGCGCGCTTCCACTCGAAGCGGCGGCGGTGCTTTTCATCGAGCGTTTCGGGCAGCAGGAACAGCGCGATCAGGAAGTTCACCAAGGCAAGTCCGGCGGCGAAATAGAACGGCACGCGCGGCCCGAAGGTGCCGAGCAGTCCGCCAAGGACGGGCCCGATGACGAAGCCGACGCCGAAGGCGATGCCGAGCAGGCCGAAATTCTTGGCCCGGTTCTCATCGTTCGAGATGTCGGCGATGAAGGCTGATGTGGTCGAATAGCTGGCGCCCGAAATGCCGGCCAGCACGCGCCCGATGAACAGCATCGGGTAGGACCAGGCTATGGCGCAGATCAGATTGTCGATGGAAAACGTCAGCACGGAGGCGAGAAGGATCGGCCGCCGGCCGAACCGGTCGCTCAACCCGCCCATGACGGGCGCGAAGAAGAACTGCATGGCCGCATAGACGAAGAACAGCCATCCGCCCTCGATCGCCGCCTCCGAGACGCCGACGCCGGTCAATTCTTGCAGGTAGGCCGGCAGCACCGGCATGATGATGCCGAATCCGATGATGTCGAGGAGCAGCGTCGTGAAGACGAGCGCAAGCCCCCGCTTGGCGGTTTTGGGATCGATCATGGTTTCGTCTGCTCCTTCCCGGCGCCTGGCGCGCAGGCGGAGGCACTTATAGGCGAGCAGGCCGTCAGGAACAATGAGGGAACAAGCAGGACGTTCGCATCCTGACACCCCCTGACGACATCCTTGCCGTCAGGTCACCCGTGAAAGAACCGGATGCTCAGATCGGGTTGTTGAACGTATCGCAGTCGGAAAGCTTGCCGCTCTTGTAGCCGCGCGCCAGCCAGGTCTGCCGCTGCGCCGACGTGCCGTGGTTGAAGCTTTCCGGCACTACGTAGCCCTGCATCTTCTTCTGCAGCGTATCGTCGCCGATCTGCCTGGCGGCATTGAGCGCGCTTTCCATATCGCCTTGCTCCAATATGCCCTTCTGCGCCGTGTAATGCGCCCAGACGCCGGCGAAGCAGTCGGCCTGAAGCTCGACGCGCACCGACATTTGATTGGCTTCGGCCTCGCCCATGCTTTGCCGCATCTGGTTGAATTTGGACATGATGCCGGTCAGATTCTGCACGTGATGGCCGACCTCATGCGCGATCACATAGGCCCGCGCGAACTCGCCCGAGGCGCCGAACTGCTGGTCCAGCTGCTGGAAGAATGTCATGTCGAGATAGACCTTGTGGTCGCCGGGGCAATAGAACGGTCCGGCCGCCGACGAGGCGAAGCCGCAGGCCGAGCGGATCTGCCCGCTGAACAGCACCAGCTTGGGGTCCTCATAGGTCAGTCCGTTGGCCTTGAAAATGCCTGTCCATGTGTCCTCGGTCTCGGCCAGCACGGTTGCCACGAACTGCTTCATCTCGTCGGAAGCCGGCGCACCGGTGCCCCCGCCCTGGCTGCCGCTGTTGTCCGTTATCTCGCCGCCGCCAGGCAGCAGGCCTCCACCGCCGCCGCTCAGCACCTGGATCGGATCGATGCCGAAGGCTTTCAGGCCGAAATAGAGCACGACGAGGATGATGATGGTCGAGATCGACATGCCGCCGCCGCTGCTGCCGCCGATCGGAATGCGGAACTGGCCGGGTCCGCCGCCACCAAATCCGCCGCCGCCGCTGCTGCGCTGGTCCTCGACATTGTCACTCTGACGACGGCCTCTCCAGAGCATGGCAACTCCCCGCGCTGCGAATTTACTGGTCGATCCGGCGCGAGGCCGGCTCCACCTCATAAACAATTATCTCAATGGTTGCGCCAAGTCACAGCATTTTTCGCAGCCGTGGCCGTGCTGGCATGTTGGCTCCGCTGCTCTGGCCGCGACTGTGGAATGTCTATGGCATCGCCGGCGAAACGAGCCAACGGCTTGGCAAAGTCCCTAGCCCGCCGTCATCGCCTTGCGGAACGCTTCCAGCGTCTCGGCACTGACATGGTGCTCTATGCCCTCGGCATCGATGCGCGCCGTCTCGGCGCTGACGCCGAGCGAACGCAAAAAAGCCTCCACCGTCTGGTGGCGAATGCGGCTCTCTTCCGCGACCTTGCGACCTGCTTCGGTCAAGAACACGCCGCGATAAGGCTTTCTGGAGACCAGCCCGTCGGCACACAGCCTGGTCAGCATCTTGGCCACTGTCGGTTGGGCGACCCCCAGCCTGGCCGCGATGTCGACCTGGCGAGCCTCGTTGCCGTCCTCGATCAGGTCGGCGATCAACTCGACATAGTCCTCGACCAGCGCGCTGCGGCGCGCTTCGCGCGTCTGCCGGAACCCTTCCGAATGGACATCGGCATCGGGCAGCGGCTCACGCGGGACCGGTCTGTTCTTCAGCGCCAATATGCGCTCCTCCTTGGCTGCCCGAAGATTGAATCGGCCCGCATTCATAGCACGGGCCCCCACAATCCTGGCGTTTATTTGCATTCGGGCCCAGGCGCAACCG
Source organism: Mesorhizobium sp. B2-6-4 (assembly GCF_006441495.1). Lineage (NCBI taxonomy): Bacteria > Pseudomonadati > Pseudomonadota > Alphaproteobacteria > Hyphomicrobiales > Phyllobacteriaceae > Mesorhizobium > Mesorhizobium sp. B2-6-4. The sequence goes on along the minus strand of NZ_VFUE01000007.1, from coordinate 246,976 downwards.
CATCGCCGCCGCGTCGGAGCACGATCGATCACATCACAAAAGCATGATCAATGAAATATAGCATATTGCATAATGTTGAGCCGCGACATAGATAGGAGACATCATCCATTGCATCAAGCGGAATTCGCCATGTCCGAGACCGACGCCACCGCCATAGCCAGACCCGCGTGGCGGTTCGACAGGCCAGGCGACGAGCAGCCGAGTCTGCGCGAGGTCAATTCCTCGATCGCCGTGCCGAATTCGGGCGTCTGGTTCCGTCGCCTGTTTGCCTTCATGGGGCCGGGCTACATGGTCTCGGTCGGCTATATGGACCCGGGCAACTGGGCGACAGACCTCGCCGGCGGCGCCCAGTTCGGCTACACGCTGCTGTTCATCATCATGCTGTCCAACCTGATGGCGATCCTGCTGCAGGCGCTGGCCGCGCGTCTCGGCATCGCCACTGACCGCGACCTCGCCCAGGCCTGCCGCGCCTACTACCCGCGTCCGGTGAACTTCGTGCTGTGGATCGCCTGCGAGCTCGCCATCATCGCCTGCGACCTCGCCGAAGTGATCGGCACCGCGATCGCGCTGCAGCTCCTGTTCGGCATTCCGCTGATCGGCGGCGCCATGCTCACCGCGCTCGACGCCTTCCTGGTGCTTTTGTTGATGAACAAGGGCTTCCGCTATCTCGAAGCCTTCGTCATCGCGCTTCTGATCATCATCTTCAGCTGCTTTGCCATCCAGATCTTCGTCGCCGCGCCGCCGGCCGGCACGATCCTGCATTCGATGTTCGTGCCGTCATCCGAAATCGTCACCAATCCGGCGATGCTCTACATCGCCATCGGCATCATCGGCGCCACCGTCATGCCGCACAATCTCTATCTGCACTCCTCAATCGTGCAGACCCGCGCCTATGAACGCACCGACGAGGGCAAGCGCGACGCCATCAAATGGGCAACGACGGACTCGACCATCGCCCTGATGCTGGCCCTGTTCGTCAACGCCTCGATCCTGATCGTGTCGGCGGTCGCCTTCCACAACACCGGCCACCAGGACGTCGCCGAGATTGGCCAGGCTTTCGAACTGCTGTCGCCGCTGCTCGGCCTGAGCATCGCCTCGATCCTGTTTGCCGTGGCGCTGCTCGCCTCCGGCCTGAACTCGACGGTGACCGCCACGCTTGCCGGCCAGATCGTCATGGAAGGCTTCCTGCGCCTGCGCATTCCGCAATGGGCGCGGCGCCTGCTGACGCGCGGCCTCGCCATCATCCCCGTGGTGGTCGTCACCGCGCTCTACGGCGAAAAGGGCACCGGCCAGTTGCTGGTGTTCAGCCAGGTGATCCTGTCGATGCAACTGCCCTTCGCGGTAATCCCGCTGGTCCAGTTCGTCTCTGACAGGAAGAAGATGGGCAGCCTTGCCATCCCGCGCGGCGTTGCGGCGCTCGCCTGGGTGGTCGCCGCCATCATCCTGGTGCTCAACTTCAAGCTGCTCTACGACACGCTGTTCGGGATCGGCTGAGATCGGCCGCGACAAAGACGCGGCCCGCGCTATTTCTCGGTCGATCATGACCACGATAGCCCAATCCCGAAGCTTCTATGCCAAGCTGATGGCTGCCCAGGCGCGTTCCGCCGATCCGCGTCTTGAAGAGGTGTTCGCGGCCGTGCCGCGCGAGGCGTTTCTCGGTCCCGGCCCATGGACGATCGTCGCCGGCCAAGGCGCGGTCGAGACCCCGAGCGCCGACCCGCGCTTCATCTATCAGAACGTGCTGGTGGTGCTCGATGCCGACAAGGGCATCAACAATGGCGAGCCGTTCCTGCACGCCATGTGGATCGGGAAACTCGCGCCCAGGCCCGGCGAGGCTGTCACTCACATCGGCGCCGGCACCGGCTACTACACGGCTTTGCTGGCCAGGTTGGTTTCACCTGGCGGCACCGTTGCCGCCTTCGAACTGGACGCCGATCTTGCCTCGCGGGCAAAGGCAAACCTTGCGGGCTACGAGAACGTCACTGTCATTCCTGGCGATGCCGTCACATCGGATTTGCCGCCGTCGGACGTCATCTATGTCAATGCCGGCGTCGCGGCACCTCCACCCGGCTGGCTCAAGGCGCTGAAGCCGGACGGCCGCATGATCTTCCCGTGGCGCCCGGCCGAGCGCGTTCCCCTGGCCGTTCTGGTGACCCGCACCGAAAACGGTTTTGCCTGCGACCCTTTCATGCGCTCCTGGTTCATCCCTTGCTCCGGCGCGTCGGTTGCAAGTCTCGCGGCAAAAATCCCGACGCGCGACCAGGCCGCGCGCAGCCGCTCGATCTGGCTGACAGCGGACAAGTTGCCGGACCGCACCGCCACCGCGATCTTTGAGCATGTCTGGTTTTCGTCACGCAGCCTCGATGCGCGGCCTCGGGTCTGACGAACCGAAATTCGGCACGCCCTGTCGGACGGCCAGCCAGTCATCCGTCCTTGGGTTGAAGTCCGGCCCTGACGGCGTGGATCGAAACAGGAGGAGCATCCCATGAGAAAGATCATAGCGGCGACATTCGTCAGCCTCGACGGCGTCATGCAGGCGCCGGGCGGCCCGGAGGAGGATCCCGTCGGCGGCTTCAAGTTCGGCGGCTGGACGTTCCACTATTTTGACGAAGTGGCGGGCGCGGCAATGGATGAACTATTCTCCAAACCCTTCGCCCTGTTGCTCGGCCGCAGAACCTACGACATATTCGCCGCATACTGGCCGTATCAGAAAGATCCGATCGCGGATGCCTTCAACCCTGCGACCAAATACGTAGCGACGCATCGTCCGGATTCGCTCACCTGGCAGAACACGCAATCGCTTGGGCCTGATATCGTCCCGGCGTTGCGCCGCCTCAAACAGGAAGATGGACCTGACCTGCTCATCCAGGGATCGGCCAATCTGATCCAGACCCTGCTCGCCAATGGGCTGATCGACGAGATTCGGCTGATGATCTTCCCGCTGTTGCTGGGCAAGGGCAAGCGGCTGTTCGGCGATGACGCGATGCCGGCCGCCTTCAAGCTGACCCGCTCGCAGGCTTCCAGCACCGGCGTCATCATGGCGACCTACGAGCGCGCCGGCGAAATCAAGACCGGTTCCTTTGTCACGGGGGAGCCATCCGACGCCGAGCTCGAGCGGCGCAGGACCTGGAAGTAAACGCTTCTTTTCCTCTCCTCCACGAACGTGGAGGAGAGGAAACCAGGTTCTGAAAATTCCCTCAAGCCGCCTGCGGCCGGCGCGCCAGCCCGTCGCGTATATGCCGTGCGAACGCTTGCGCCGCCGGGCCGACGCCGTGCCTCGGCAGATGCAGGTTGATCGAGAAATTCGGCAGCGGCGGCAGGCCGGACTCGGACGGCAATATGTCGAGATCGGCCGGCACCGTGGAGGCCAGCCAGGTGGTGACGGCCAGATCGGAACGCACCGTTGCGGTCGTCGCGTCGATATTGCCGTTCTCGAACACGGTGCGCCATTCCAGCCCATGCTCGTGGAGCGCCGAAAGCACAACCGGCCGGAAGGCGCAGCTGTCGGCGACCATCGAGACCGGTAGGGGGCGCTTGGCGCGCGCGACACCGCCCTTGGCGCCGACCCACACCAGCCGATCGATGGCGAGGCACTCGCCATCCGATGCCCCCACCCGCTCCTCGATGACCGCCAGGTCGATAGTGCCGGCCGCGAGCGCCGCGGCCAATTCCGGCGAGGAGGCGCAGACCAGCGATATCTCGACCTGCGGATAGGTTTGCGCATAGGCTTTCAGCACCGGCGCCAGCGTCGTGCCGACAAGGTCGTAAGGCACGCCGAACCGCACCTGGCCGGCCACGACATTGGCAGCCATTTCGGCCCAGATCTCGTCGTTGAGGCTGAGCAGCCGCTTTGCCTTGCCGAACAGCCGCTCGCCGGAAGAGGTCAGCCGCAAGCCGCGCCGGTCGCGCTCGAACAGGCTGCGGCCGAGCGCCTCCTCCAGCCGCCGGACTTGCTGGCTGACGGCGCCTTGCGTCAGGTGCAGCGCATTGGCCGCCGCCGTCATGCTGGCCTTGTCGGCGACGGTGACGAAGGTGCGCATGAGCGTCGTATCGAGGTTGCGGATCATGCCTGCATTATAGATGCTAATGCCCATCATCGCAAATATTGCATTTACTGATATTCGGCTGCATCTACCATGGGGCCTCCGACTGAGGACGCCGCATGCTCCAACCCGTCATCCCCCTGATCCTGTTCGCCCTGATGGCGACCAGCACGCCCGGCATCGCCACCACCTTGTCGACGGCGTCGGGCGCGCAGTTCGGCTTTCGCCGCTCCATCCCGCTGGTGGTCGGCAGCGCGGCCGGCTTGGCCACCGTCACCGGGGCGGCGGCCGCCGGGCTGGCCGGCCTGCTTCTCGCCATGCCGTCCTTGCAGCTTGCCATGAAGATCGCCGGCTCGCTCTACCTCGTCTGGCTGGCGCTCAAGATCGGCCGTGCGGGGGCCCCCAAGCTCGATGTGACGATGATCAAACCGAACAGTTTTCTCGGCGGTGCCGGCATTCAGTGGCTGAACCCCAAGGGCTGGGCGATGGGGCTTGGAGCCGCGGCATCCTTCGCCGCACTCGCCGACGGGCCGGCGCGGCTGGCCCTGCTGCTCGGCTCCACCTTCGGCCTCACCGCCGCCTTCTCGCTGTCGCTATGGTGTGTGGCCGGCATGCTGCTCGCCCGGCTGCTGAAGACCGAGCAGCAATGGCGCGCGCTCAATATCCTGCTCGGCCTGGTGCTGGCGGCATCGATCATTCCGATGTGGCGGCAGGCGTAAGATGGGCCTGCAGAACCTGGGTTCCTCGCCCCCGCAAGGCGAGGCGAGGAACCCGAATCCTGTCAAGCCGCGTAGCGTGCGGCTGGCTTGTCGGCGTGCAGGCTGCCGTAGAAGGTCTGCCGGGCGCCAAGGAAGGCGTCCAGCTTGGCCGTATCGGCAAGCGCGGGCACGGTGACGGCTTCGCCCCTGGCCAGGCCGACAAGGGCAGCATCGACCATATCGTCGGCGGTCATGATGATTTCCTTCGGAAGCTGGTCGATATCGCTTCCCGCGACTTCCCAGAAATCGGTCCGGGTCGCCCCCGGCAGCACCACCTGCGCCTGGACATGGGTGCCGGCAACCTCGCGCTGCAGGGCTTCGGTGAAGTTGACGACATAGGCCTTGGTGCCGCTGTAGATGCCGCCGAACGAGGTGTCAAAGGCCAGCACCGAGGCGATGTTGACGATAGCGCCGCGGTTGCGCGCGAGAAATCCCGGCAGCACAGCACGCGTCAACCGCGTCAGGGCGATCACATTGACCTTGATCATGCGTTCAGCCGCATCGGCGTCCGCCGTCGCAACCACCTGCGCACCACCAAGCCCGGCATTGTTGACCAACAGCGTGACGCTGTCATCCGTCGACACCGTCCGCTCCACCCGCCGCACATCATCGTCGTTGGCCAGATCGGCACTGATCACGCTGACCTTGCGGCTGTAGGCATAGCGCAGCCTTTCAGCCAATTCCTCGAGCCGGTCCGCGCGGCGCGCCACCAGCACCAGGTCATAGCCCTGCCCCGCCAGCCGGTCGGCATAGACAGCGCCGATGCCGGAGGAAGCGCCGGTGATGACGGCGGTGCCCTTGTTCTCATTCTTGCTCATTGTCCTGTTCCTTTCGCGCTCTTCGCTCTGGTTCGGCTTCGACGGATGCGCCGGCTGCCGAGCTTCTCGATCGTCAATTGGTGGCATATGCCACTTTCGGCGAAGTAGGTATATGCCACTATCTTGTCAACGGCGGCCGCGAAAACTATTTCTGCGGCAGGCTGGCACAGGCTTTGCCAGCGAGGAGTTGACATGACCGATCTTCAGCAACCGGGATTCAGCCGATGCAACAATGCCACCTTGCGGCGCACCGCGCGCAGGCTCGGCCGCTTCTACGACGACGCGCTTGCGCCTTCCGGGCTGAAAGGCACGCAATTTGGCCTGCTCTTTCAGATCAGTGCCAGCAGCGAACCGGCGATGGGGACCGTTGCCGAGGCGCTGATCATGGATCTCTCGGCGCTCGGCCATACGCTGAAGCCGCTGGTCCGCGACGGCTATGTCGAAACTTTCCCCGATAAGGACGATCGCCGCGTCAAGCGCGTCCGGCTGACGCCGCACGGCCAGGCCAAGCTCGAAGAGGCGATCAGGCTGTGGAGTGTCGCCCAGCAGCGCTTCGAGGAGATGATCGGCGCGGAGCAAGCCGCGAAGCTGCGTGCGACGCTGGATGATGTGGCCTCTCTGGACCTCGAAACGCCGGCGGCCGCTCCCTCCAGTTGAAGCGGCCGCGTAAGAACCAGTGACGAAAAGCTCGGCGCCCTCTACTCCGCCGGCATGGCGACCGGCCGCGCCAGCATCCGGCCGGCCAGCACGATGCCGAGCCCGACGACGGGGAAGACGGCCGCGATGAGGCCCAGATCGGCCGGACCGCCATAGCGCAGCACGGCGCCGCCAACCACCGCGCCGAGCGCCACGCCGAGGTAGAGCGCCGAGGCATTGAGCGACAGCACGATCGGGGCAGCGTCGGGGGCGAGCTTGATGATGCGGCTCGCCTGCGCCGGCGGAAAGGCCCAGCCGACGATGCCCCATGGCACCATCATGCCCATCAGCGCCGGCCCGGCGAGATGATGCGGCAGAAAGGCCGGGATCAGCGAGAAGGTGACGAGCATGGCAGCGCTCAGCGCCAGCGACCAGCCGACGGTGCGCGTCGCGCCAAACCGGTCCGCGGCCTGGCCGCCGGCGATGTTGCCGATGACGGCGCCGACACCGAAGGCGAGCAGCATGCCGGGCAGCGCTATCGGGGAGAGCCCGCTGGCTTCGATGGCCAGCGGCGCGATGAAGCTGAACACGGTGAAGGCGCCGATGAGGGCAAGCGTGGTCGTCACCAGGATCGGCATCACGCCGGGACGCATTGCCGCCGCCAGCCGGCGCTTCAGCGGCAGCTTGGTGCCGATGATGCCGCGCGGCAGCCGATACCAGAGGATGGCGCCGGCGAGCGCGCCGAGGCCTGCGATGGCATAGAACGTGCCGCGCCAGCCGGCTATCGCCGCGACCAGCGCGCCGAGCGGGGCGCCCACCGCTACCGCCACCGTGGTGCCGCCGACGACGACGGCAATGGCGCGGGCCCGGTGATGGTCATCGACCAGCGCCACCGCCGTGCCTTGCGCGGTCGCCGCGAACAGGCCAGACGACAGCGCCATGATGATGCGCGCGGCGAGCAGCACTTCGAAGGAGGAGCTCAAGGCCGCGGCAACGTTGCCAATGACGAAGAACACCAGCGTCCACAGGATGACGCGGCGCCGGTCCCATTCGCCGGTCAGCGTCGCCAGGATCGGCGTGCCGACCGCATAGCGAGCGCGAAGGCGGTGATCAGCGTGCCGGCGAGCGGAACGGAGATGCCGGCATCCCTGGCGATGTCGGGCAGAAGGCTGGAGACGACGAAGCCTTCGGTCGAGATCGCAAACGATCCGAGCGCAAGCCAGAAGATCCGCTTGTCCATGGCGATGTGTCCTTAGTTCAAAGGTTATTGAACAATTGGACATAACCCGGCAGGATGTCAATGAAGCCAGGAAAAAATAGCACAACCATCCTGACAGCCCTGTGTCAGCACGATCGTGAAAGGGAGAGCGGTGTGCACGGCAGACGCGGAGCGGGTGCGTTGAAATCGGCCGGAACTGTGCTTAGGTTGCAGCCATGAGCCTGCCACATCCCAATACGGACCAGATCAGCCTGCCGATCGTGCTCGCCGTGCTCGGCGACCCGACGCGGCTGGCGATCGTGCGTTATCTCGCCAGCAAGGAAGGCGTGCCGCTGAACTGCAGCAAATTCCTCGATCTCGCCTCCAAGACCAATTTGAGCTACCACCTGGCAAAGCTGCGCGAGGCCGGCGTGACCCGCGCAGAAGTGGCCGGCACCAACCGCATGATCACGCTGCGCCGCGCCGATCTCGATGCCCGCTTCCCCGGCCTGCTCGACAGCATTATTGCCGCCGCAGGCGACGATCCAGCGCTGCCGGCCGTCGGCGGCCATGATATCGAAGTGACGGCCTGACTCGCGGGATCTGGGTTCTCGCCCCACGGCAGTGGGGAGAGGAAACGCTGCCTCACAACCGGAGTTCCCATGCGCATTGCTGTCCTCGCCGATATCCACGGCAATGTGCTGGCGCTTGACGCCGTGCTCGCCGACCTCGAGCGGCGCGGCGGCGCGGATATCACGGTCAATCTCGGCGACAGCGTTTCGGGTCCGCTCTGGCCGCGCGAGACGTTTGCGCGGCTGGAAGCGCTGGACCTGCCGACCGTGCGCGGCAATCATGACCGCCGCGTCGCCGCCGATCCGGCCGATGAGACCATGTGGGCCTCCGACATCTACGCGCGGGAACGGCTGACCGGGGCGCAGCGCGAGGTGCTGTTCGCCCAGCCTCTGACGCTGGAGATCGCGCCCGGCGTGATCGCTTTCCATGCCAGGCCCGATCATGACGAGAAATACCTGCTCGATGCGATCACCGATGGCCGGCTGGTGCGTGCGCCGCTGGCGGCGATCCGGCGGCGGTTGAAGGCGCTCGATCCGGCCTGCCGCCTGGCCCTGTGCGGCCATAGCCACCGGGCCGAACTGATCCGCTTGCCCGGCGGTCCGGTGATCTTCAACCCGGGCAGCGTCGGCTGTCCCGCCTATGAAGACTCGACGTCGCCGGCGCATTCCTCCGAGCAGGGCGCGCCGCATGCGCGCTATGGCATCGTCACTTCAGGCGAGCCCGGCCGGCCCGACCGTTTCGAGGCCATCGCCGTCGACTACGATCACGAGGCGGCCGCCAGCCAAGCCGAACAGGCGGGACGGCCCGAATGGGCCCATGCGCTGCGAACCGGCTTCATGCCCGGCTGAATGCTCTTCGCATTCATGCCGCCCGGCTGAATGCTTTTTGCGTTCATGCCGCCAGGCTGAATGCTCTTTGCATTCATGCCGCCAGGGCTGAATGCTCTTTGCATTCATGCCGCCAGGCTGCTCGCTCCCCCGCTCCTCCGATCATCGCCCTCACGCAGCTCCGTCCCTGCCGGAAGAAAATCTCGCTTCTGGACATGGCGCAGCGTCGTCGCCTATAAAATCGGCTTCGCGTGTGGCGGCGTTTTCGTATCTGGCGGTGCCTTTGGTAATGCAATCTATCGGCCACGGCGAAGCGATGAAGCGCTGGTCTACGCTCCGAACGACGCTCTTCGCGCTGATCGCCGCTCCTTTGCTTCTGACGGTGGCCCATGCCGAAGAGGGGCCGTTCATCTCCATCGTCACCGGCCTCGCCCCCGACGATCTCCTCAACGTCCGCGCCCAGCCATCGCCGATCGGCAAGACCGAGGCGCGTCTGGCCAATGGCGCCAGCGTGAACAATCTCGGCTGCATCGACGTAGACGGCCGGCAATGGTGCAAGGTCGAGGCCGAGAACCCGAAAATCAGCGGCTGGACCCCTGCCCGCTACCTGAACCCCGTCAATCCGGCTTCGCCGCCCGATCCGGATCAGGCGGATGCGGCCGCTGCCGCGACCAACAATGCAGGCCAGGCGCTCGGCGCCGCCAGCCCCGCGGCCGCTCAGCCGCCCGACCTGACGGCGCGGCTAGGCGGAGCCGACAATGCGGCTGCCCCCGCAACCACGCCGAAATCCGCCGCGGTGATCGCCATGCAGGATGCTTACGGCCTGGCGCTGGTGGCGAATGAACCGCGCACTGGGGAGAATCCGGCACAGGCGGAGGCCACCGCCGGAGGCGCCGCCATTGAAATTCCCTGTGCGCGCAATGTCGGCCAGCCGATGACCCTTTGCGCGGCAAGCGTCGAGCACAAGGGCAGCGACAAGGCCGACGTCACCGTGACCTGGCCGGACGGCGGCAGCCGCGTCATCTCCTTCTATGGCGGACTGCCCGCCGGCTCCGACGGCGACAGCGATTTCCGCTTCACCCGCGAAGGCAGCCTCAGCATGATCCGCGTCGGCGTCTCGGAGCGATTCGAGATTACGGACGCGGTGGCGTTTGGGCATTAGTTTGGAAGGCAATAGGGCAGTAGGGCTGTGTGAAGTGGCTGGAGTGACTGCCCTACTGCCCTACTGCCCTACTGCCCTACTGCCCTACTGCCCTACTGCCCTACTGCCCTACTGCCCTCATTTTCGGGGTTACATCAGGCAAAACTCTTCCCTATAAGGCCCTCCTAGCCTGATACCAGAATCGCAAGCACAACCGGCCGGGTCTCCCGTCCCGGTTTTTCGTGCAAGCCGCTCGCCGAACGGAATTCATAAAGATGCCAAGACGCACCGACATCAAGTCGATCCTGATCATCGGGGCCGGCCCCATCGTCATCGGCCAGGCCTGCGAATTCGACTATTCCGGCACCCAGGCCTGCAAGGCGCTGAAGGAAGAGGGTTTCCGCGTCATCCTGGTCAATTCCAACCCGGCCACCATCATGACCGATCCGGAACTGGCCGATGCCACCTATATCGAGCCGATCACCCCCGAGGTCGTGGCCAAGATCATCGCCAAGGAACGGCCCGACGCGCTGCTGCCGACCATGGGCGGCCAGACCGCGCTCAACACCGCCCTGTCGCTGCGCCGCATGGGCGTGCTGGAGCGCTATAATGTCGAGATGATCGGCGCCGACGCCACGGCCATCGACAAGGCCGAGGACCGGGCGCTTTTCCGCGAAGCGATGAAGAAGATCGGCCTGGAAACGCCGAAGTCGATGCTGGCCAACGCCACCGACGTCAAGAATGCCGACCGCAAGACGCATGAAGCCGAACGCGCGGCACTGAAGGCCGAAAAGCCCGACAATCTCGACGCCGCGCTCGACGCGCTGGAGACAAGCTGGAACCTCGGCGAAGGCGACCGCAAGCAGCGCTACATCAGCCACGCCATGGCGATCGCCGCCCAGGCGCTCGACCATGTCGGCCTGCCCGCCATCATCCGCCCCTCCTTCACCATGGGCGGCACCGGCGGCGGCATCGCCTACAACAGGGCCGAATTCTTCGACATCGTCCAGTCCGGCCTCGACGCCTCGCCGACCACCGAAGTGCTGATCGAGGAGAGCGTGCTCGGCTGGAAGGAATACGAGATGGAGGTCGTCCGCGACAGAGCGGACAATTGCATCATCGTCTGCTCCATCGAGAACATCGATCCGATGGGCGTGCACACGGGCGATTCGATCACCGTCGCGCCGGCGCTGACCTTGACCGACAAGGAATACCAGATGATGCGCAACGCCTCGATCGCGGTGCTGCGCGAGATCGGCGTCGAGACCGGCGGCTCCAACGTGCAGTTCGCCGTCAATCCGGCCGATGGCCGTCTCGTCGTCATCGAGATGAACCCGCGCGTCTCCCGCTCCTCGGCGCTGGCCTCCAAGGCGACCGGCTTCCCCATCGCCAAGATCGCGGCCAAGCTAGCCGTCGGCTACACGCTGGACGAGTTGGAGAATGACATCACCGGCGGCGCGACACCCGCCTCGTTCGAACCGAGCATCGATTACGTCGTCACGAAAATCCCGCGCTTTGCGTTCGAAAAATTCCCCGGCGCGGAGCCGGTGCTGACCACCGCCATGAAGTCGGTCGGCGAAGTCATGGCTATCGGCCGCACCTTCCAGGAATCCCTGCAGAAGGCTTTGCGTGGCCTGGAGACCGGCCTCACCGGCCTCGACGAGATCGAGATCCCCGGCCTTGGCTCCGCCAACAGCGCCGACGACCGCAACGCGATCCGCGCCGCCTTGGGCACGCCGACGCCCGACCGGCTGCGCATGGTGGCGCAGGCGATCCGCATGGGCACCTCGCTCGAAGACGTGCACGCAATGTGCAAGATCGATCCGTGGTTCCTCGAGCAGATCGCCGGCATCCTCGCCATGGAAGCCCGCATCCGCGAGCACGGCCTGCCTGAGGATGCCGCCAATCTGCGCATGCTGAAGGCCATGGGCTTTTCGGACGCCCGCCTCGCGTCGCTGACGAAGAGCGACGTGGAAGTCGTTCAGAAGATTCGCGAAAAGCTCGACGTTCATCCGGTTTATAAACGCATCGACACCTGCGCGGCCGAGTTCGCCTCGCCGACCGCCTACATGTACTCCACTTATGAAGTGCCCTTCGCCGGCGCGCTTGCAAACGAGGCGCAGGTTTCGTCGCGCAAGAAGGTGGTCATCCTCGGCGGCGGGCCGAACCGCATCGGCCAGGGCATCGAGTTCGACTATTGCTGCTGCCATGCCGCCTTTGCCCTGCGCGACGCCGGCTATGAAGCGATCATGATCAACTGCAACCCGGAGACGGTGTCGACCGACTACGACACGTCGGACCGGCTCTACTTCGATCCGCTGACGGCGGAGGACGTGCTGGAGATCCTGCGCGCCGAACAGGCCTCGGGCGAGCTGGTCGGCGTCATCGTCCAGTTCGGCGGCCAGACGCCGCTGAAGCTGGCCGACGCGCTGGAGAAGGCCGGCATCCCGATCCTCGGCACCTCGCCCGACATGATCGATCTGGCGGAGGACCGCGACCGCTTCCAGAAACTGCTGCACAAGCTCAACCTTAGCCAGCCGAAGAACGGCATCGCCTATTCGGTCGAGCAGGCCCGCCTCGTCGCCGGCGAGCTCGGCTTCCCCCTGGTGGTGCGCCCCTCCTATGTGCTTGGCGGCCGCGCCATGCAGATCATCCATGACGAGGGCATGCTGCAATCCTACCTGCTCGACACCGTGCCCGGCCTGGTGCCGGAGGACATCAAGCAGAAATACCCCAACGACAAGACCGGCCAGATCAACACACTGCTGGGCAAGAACCCGCTGCTGTTCGACACCTATCTCAGTGGCGCCATCGAGGTCGATGTCGACTGCCTCTGCGACGGCAAGGCGACCTTTGTCTCTGGCATTCTCGAGCACATCGAGGAGGCCGGCATCCATTCGGGCGACTCGGCCTGTTCGCTCCCCGTTCACTCGCTGCCTTCGGAGCTGGTCGACGAGTTGGAGCGCCAGACGGCGGCCCTTGCCCGCGCGCTCAATGTCGGCGGTCTGATGAACGTGCAATACGCGATCAAGGACGGCACGGTCTATGTGCTGGAGGTCAACCCGCGCGCGTCGCGCACCGTGCCCTTCGTCGCCAAGACCATCGGCCGCCCGATCGCCAAGATCGCCGCCCGCATCATGGCCGGCGAGAGCCTGGAAGACGCCTTCGCCCATTACGGCGCCATGCCCGACCCGCGCAATCCTGGCCACATTGCGGTCAAGGAAGCCGTCTTCCCCTTCGCCCGTTTCCCCGGCGTCGACATATTGCTCGGCCCGGAAATGCGCTCCACCGGCGAGGTCATGGGCCTCGACCGCGATTTCGCGCTTGCCTTCGCCAAGAGCCAGTTAGGGGCCGGCGTCGATCTCCCCCGCTCCGGCACTTTGTTCGTCTCGGTGCGCGACGAGGACAAGAAAGGCATATTGCCCGCGGTCAAGCGCCTCGCCGGCCTCGGCTTCAAGGTGATGGCCACCTCAGGCACCGCCCGCTTCCTCGCCGAAAACGGCGTCGTCGCCGAGAAGATCAACAAGGTCCTGGAGGGTCGCCCCCACATCGAAGACGCCATCCGCAACCGCCAGGTGCAGATCGTCTTCAACACGACGGATGGCCAGAAAGCGGTGTCGGACTCCAAGTCGCTGCGCCGCGCGACCCTGATGCAGAAGGTGCCGTATTATACGACGCTGTCAGGCGCGGCGGCTGTGGCGGAGGCGATCGCGGCGCTGAAGGCGGGGAGCCTGGAAGTGAGGCCGCTGCAGGAGTATTTTGGCTAATTACTTGGACTGACGTCGATACCTTGCCCGACGTGGTCCGTGCTTAGATTTCGCCGCGCTCTGCGCTTCTCCCCAATCACCTAGCGTTATGTATCGGAAAAGTCTCTCCTCTGCCCTGTCAAGCATCGCAGAGTGAATATTTCTCGATAAGAATTTTATCCGCTCGTAATACTCTTTTGCGAAACTCTTAGCCGCATCCGCCTGCGAGTGCTTCACTAACGCTCCAACATGCCCCAGTGATAGTGTGACAATCGGATATTGATCAATTTTCAGAGATTGCTGCGAATCCATCACTCTAAGAGTTTTAACAGCAACATCAATGAGATCCCGCGTTACCGCGTCGTATTGAGTTCGTTGTCGCGCGGAGCGCAACTGCAGATCAGCAAGCGCGTGGACTGCGTACGGGTTGCCGGAATAAGCGCTTATCGATCGCTGCATCATAGATACAGCCTCCGGAAGATTACCTTGCTCAGCTAAATAAAGACCATATTGAAGCCAATAATGTCCATCAAGTTGAAAGTCAGTCTCAAAATCAGCATAAACAACAGAGCCATCCTCATGTCGGCCCTTGCGCCGAGAAATCTCACTAATAAATGTGTGATTTAGCAAGAATCTGAACAACTGCGCATCTTGCCTGTGAACATGCCTAACGATAGGCATATTGTATTTCACATAAGTTCTAAGAATCTCTCTCAGGGCGTCACGTATATCCTCGAAGGCCGCAACCTCATCAAATATATGCCTTACATATAAGTCATGCCTGGCGATTAGCCTTTTGCTTTCCGTGTATGACACTATGCCGTCAAGAGCTTCCAACGCTTTATCAAACGTCCTCGTAGGCTTCAGTTTAGAATAAGCCTCTCGGGCCACATCAGCGCTCACACCAATTCTGGCCAAGGTTGCAACGCCAACGATTAACAAAAGACGCCTTGTGTCTGCGTCCGGGAGTTTCTCAAACTCATTGGTAATAATGTTATCAAAATTTTCCGAATCTGTAGCTTCTCGAAGGGCGATTAGTAGTTGGCTTTTCGATTTCGCTAGCTCTGCATGCTGCTGCAACCGAGTCATCTTTCGGAAGCGAGGCGCAGGTACGTATTCAACAAGACGATCGATCAAAGGATCATAATCCCGCCTGACAAATCGCTCGAACGATGCCGGACGCGCAAATTCACCTAGATATCGAGAAAGGTGCTCGTTCCACTCACCAGTGCGAGATGAAGAGACGACTGTTATATTACCTGCCTTTATTGAGACAAGAGAGTCAGAGAATCCGTCACCCAAAATAAAAAGATCTCCGGCAAAAACTATGCACCGATCTCCATGCAATCTACTTAGCAAAGAAAGTGCCTTCATAGGCGACACCACGTCTCTGCTCATTTCATAAATGGGTACTTCCGGGTTATCTTTGGCGTAGTCAAGCATTGCCATCATTGTAGCAGTTGTCTTACCACTGCCGGCCTGCCCTGTGGTGACGAAAAGCCGATCACCTCGTCCAATCGACTCAAAGAGCTCTTTTTTTAAACTTTCAAACGCCTCAAGTCGAACAGGGATCTTGGATGCCGCAAGGGTCCAACTCGGAGGAAAGCCTTGAAGGAACTGCCGTCCCATTAGCGCTTCTTCACTCGGGCGCATCCGTTTCAGGCGCTCAGCGAGCACTTTAAATGAAATAGGGTAAAGGGAGTGGGCAACATCTATGTCAGAGGCTGTAACCAAGTTAAGCGCCGCAGCACCAAACTCGTTAGCTTTAGCCACTACCTCGCGGGCGTCATTTCCGCTTGGAAATGCGGATTTGACCCAAGCCGCAAAATCTTTGAGAGTGCCCTCAACGTGCACCAATCCCTTTGACTTTAACCCTTCTTTTTTAATAGGAGACAACCTATCCGGCGTGATCACATAGCCGCGCCCGGAAGAGAGTTTTCCGTTGATTTTAGCCCTTTCGATTTCTGCTAATAAGATGGGCTCATCTATCGACGTACCAATAAATATTGGACATGAAGAGATGTAATCCTGACCGCATCTTTCGTACCAATAGTTTTTATTACTTAGAATATGCCCTCGCGTACTCCGTATCTGAAAGTACAAATCCGTGCTCTGGCTTGCTTATATCTCCATGAAGGTGAATAACATGGAGAAAACGAGGACCCTCAAATTCAGCCGCAGAGTCAATCATTCCGTTGTAGTACCGGCGGACCTGCGCAGTTCTTTTCTGAATATTTTCAATAGAGTCATCGTAGTTGAACGTATATATTCTCTTCCAACATACTTGTAAAAGTGATACGATTTCATCGGATGGAGATACGCCTTTATACTCTCTAATAAGAATTGAATTGATCTGAACATCGCTCAGATATTGACCGCGCACTGCGGACATCACTTCTGTTAAAGTTTCAGAATCATAGGGAAGACCAGCACGTTCGGCGAACAGCTTGGCCAGAGCTCCTCCCGTTTTAACGGGATGGCCGTAGGAATTTTTACTTGAAGCCGATGCACCGGCGCCAATAATTAGAAGGGCATCCCCCTGCATAATGGTTTTTATTAGAAAGGCTTCATCGCCAGAATCGAGTTCCATGGATCCCCCTGAAGTTTATTCGATATTGCTTTTTTTCGTGACTCAATCAATGCCCCAACTCAAGACGGTGCTAGGTGCGCTTGGCAGTTTTCGGACCAATGGAATGGGGTGGGGTTTCCAGTTTCTATGCGCAAATGTTGAGAAGTTGCATGGTTGAGGGAGAAGGTGTGCTCAAGACTGGCTTTTGCAAGAGTTCTTCACGCCACCGCCACACACTCAATCTCAATATCAAACTCCATCGGCCAGGACGCCACAGGCACGAAACTCCGCGCCGGCGGGTTCACGCTGAAATACTTCGCATAGACCCGGTTGATCGCGTTGTAGAATCCCGAATTGACGGCGTAGATGCGCACCATCACCACGTTTCCAGCGAGGTGCCGGCCGCTTCCAGGCAGTGTTTCAGCGCCTTCAGCGATGCCTCGGTCTGCACCTCGATGTCGCCGCGCACCATCTCGCCGGTCACCATGTCCACCGGCGGCGTCGCCGAGATGAACACGAATCCGTTGGCCTTCACCGCCGTCGAACAGGGCAGGCCGAGCGCCCGCACCTTGTCCGACATGACGGGCACTTCGATGATTTCTTTTTTCATGGTGATGCTCCCTGGGTTTGGGGGAGCTTATAGTGCCGGCCGGGGAACGCCAGCGCCGACGCGTTGTCCAGCCTTCACCCTTGCCCCGGATAAGGCGTGCCGTCCTTGTGCAGGAACCGGCCGTCCGAACTCGGGCTCATCATGTCGATGTCGGAGCAGGTGATGACATCGTCCGGGTTGCGCGAGCCGACCTCGAGGTAGAGCGCCGTCGTGGACGAGCGGTTGATGAGATGGTGGCCGTTGCCGCTGTTCTTGGCGAAGGTGGCGCAGTCGCCGGCGCTCAGCAGCGTCTCACCGCCATCCTCGACCAGCGTTAGCTCGCCTTCCAGCACATAGACGAACTCGTCCTCATGGCTGTGCCAGTGACGCTGGCTTGACCAGCCGCCGGGCGGCAGCGTCATCAGGTTGACGCCGAAATCGGTGAGCCCGCCGGCATCGCCAAGCCGGCGGCGCGTGCGGCCGGCGCAAGGGCCATCGAAGGGCGCGGGATAGCCCGAGCCCTTGCGGAGGGGCAGGGATGCGAGGTCGAGTTTGGGCATGGGTGCTCTCAGGGTGGTGGTGCGGCACTGTAGTCCCACGCAGGCATGGGAAGAACCCTGTTGCGAGATGTGAGCCGTCGCGCCCTACGGCGCCCCCCTCTGTCCTGCCGGACATCTCCCCCACGAGGGGGGAGATTGGCAGCTTCGGCGACGGCGCTCTTTCTTCCAGCGCTGAAGATTAGCGAAAGCATTCGCGACAGCCAATCTCCCCCCTCGTGGGGGAGATGTCCGGCAGGACAGAGGGGGCGCCGTAGAGTGCTGTCGTCTGCGGTTCAGCTCCCTCTCGACCGCCCTCACCCCTGATGCGCCGCGCCCAGTTCCTTCACATGCTTCTCGTGCATCTTCAGCGTCGGCAGCGTCTTCTTGGCGAATTCCTTCATCGCCGGATCATCGCCCGATTGGGCGTAGGTGCTGAAGAGCGCGACGGCGTCCTTGTGAGCGGCTGTCTGCATCATGATGTATTTGGTGTCGAAGTCCTTGCCGCTGGCGGCCTTGAGCTCGTCGAGCTGGCCCTGTTCTTTCGGCTGAAGCGCCGGGCCGGCCGGCTTGGTCGAGGCGGTGGTCTGGCCCTGCGCGAGTGCCGCCTTGAAGTCCTCGCCGGTCTTCGTGTGGTCCTCGATCATCTGTTTGGCGAAGGCCTTGACGTCGGCCGACGCCGATTTCTGCTCGGCGAGCTTGCTCGACTGGATCTCGAACTCGTTGGCGCCGGGCACCGTCTTGATGAAGGTCTGCGTGTCGACCTTGCTGTCGGCCGCCAGCGGCGTCGTTTGGGCGGTGGATTGGGCAAGCGCGGCGGGCGCGGCGGCGAGCAAGGCCGCGGCGGTCATGGTCAGAAGCGTTTTCATCTGCAATCTCCGATCGGAATGGTTCCCTCGGGATTCCAACGCCGCAGATGCACGGAAGTTGCGCAAAGCACCTTGCCGTCAATGGCAGCATGCCTCGCCATATTGCAGCTGCTCGTGCCAGTTCGGCCGGCCCTCCGGGGTGAAATCCATCAGGTTCCACAGGATCTCGCAGGTGCCGATGGCGCGCGGGTCCTGGCCGGGTTCGGGCGGCGCGAAGCCGAGTTCGGACGACCAGAAATGCCTGATGCCGTCAGCGTCGCGGTGGAACACCGAGAGCAGCGGGATCTGCGCACCGTCGGCATCCTCGGCGTTGTAGTCGCGCTTGAAGCTGTTGGAGGCCGACGACACCAGCCGCATGTTCTTCCAGCCACGGTCGCGGCCGAGCGTGACGAGGTTTTCGAGCGCGGTTTTCGCCACCACGGCGAAGTTGAAGCCGGCCGCCTGGAGATGGCCGACGGCGCCGTCGAACTGGTCGAGCAGCGCCGTGCAGGACGGGCATGGCTGGTCCGGCCGAGCCAGCTTCGCCGTGCCGCCCGTCATTGCCACGTCGCGCGTCTCCTGCGGATGGCGCGGAAACATCATCTGGTAGAGGATCAGCGTGTCCTTGCCGGGTGCGAACAGTTGCGACAGCTTTATCTCGGCCGCCCTGCCCTCGGCATCCAGCCCCTCGAACACGTAATCCTGTGGCACCAGCCCGCCCGGCGGCAACGCGCGGCGCGCCACGGCCACATCCTCCATGGCGCGGCGCAGCGCGATTTCCTTCTTCAGCAGCTTTTCGCGGGCGGCGCGGTATCTGGCGGATTCGTTGGGGAAGGTGATCATGATCGGCTCCTTGGGTCACAGCGCCGGCGTCCCGGCGCGGTTGCTCTAAGACCTAAGGACGCGCCGCTGCGGCCGGTTCCGACATTTTCTCCTCACCCCTTCACGCCGCCGGCGGTGAGGCCGGAGACGATCTTGCGCTGGAAGATCAGCACCAGCAGCACCAGCGGCACGGTGACGATCACCGATGCGGCCATGATGTTGCCCCACGGGATCTCGAACTGCGAATTGCCCGAAAGCAGCGCGATCGCCACCGGCACGGTCCGCTGGGCGTTGTTGGAGGTGAATGTCAGCGCAAACAGGAACTCGTTCCACGCGCCGATAAAGGCGAGCAGCCCGGTGGTCGCCAGCGCCGGCCACATCAGCGGCAGGAAGATGCGCGTGATGATGATCCACGGCGTCGCGCCGTCAAGGATCGCCGCCTCCTCGACCTCGACCGGCAGGTCGCGCACGAAGGCGGTGAGCACCCAGACGGTGAACGGCAAGGTGAAGATCATGTAGGAGAAGATCAGCGCGAGAAGCGAATTGTAGAGGCCGAACATCCGCACCAGTTCGAACAGTCCGGCCAGCACCGCCACCTGCGGGAACATCGATACCGACAGGATGGCGAATAGTAGCGCTGAGCGGCCGCGAAAACGGATGCGCGCCAGCGCGTAGGCCGCGGTGACGCCGAGGAACAGCGAGAGCGCGACGACCGCGCCGGAGACCACCAGTGAGTTGATCAGGTTGCGTGCGAAGGCGCCTTCGGTCAGCACGTTGCGATAATTGCCGAGGCTGAACGTCTTCGGCCAGAGGTCGGCCTGGAACAGTTCGGTGCCCGATTTCAGGCTGGTGACGATGGCGTAATAGAAGGGGAATACCGCGACCAGCACGATGGCCGCGACCAGCAGGTAGAAAGCCGTCCGCTTCAGGATCCACATCTCAGCGCCCGCCCTCGAGGCTGACCCCGCCGATCCGGATATAGGCCATGGTGAGAAGCGCAAGAATGAGGAACAGCAGCGTCGAAGCGGCCGAGCCGTAGGCGAATTTGTCGAACTCGAACAGGTTCTCGCGCGCGAACACCGACATCGACTTGGTGTGCACGTTGTTGGGCGTCAGCACATAGATCAGGTCGAAGATGCGCAGCGCATCGAGCGCGCGGAAGATCACCGCCACCATCACCGCAGGCCGGATCAGCGGCAAGGTCACCCGCCAGAAGATCTGCCACGGATTGGCGCCGTCGAGCCTGGCGACCTCGATGATCTCGCGCGGCAGCATCTGCAGCGCGGCAAGGATGAGCAGCGCCATGAACGGCGTCGTCTTCCAGATGTCGACGACCAGCACGGCGGCCATCGCCGTGTCCGCGTTGGCCGTCCAGGCGATCTTGGTGTCGATCAGGCCGAGATTGAGCAGAACCACATTGATGATGCCGAACTGGTCGTTGAGCATCCACTGCCACATCTTGGCCGAGACGATGGTCGGGATCGCCCAGGGGATGAGGATCGCCGCCCTGACGATGCCGCGGCCCGGGAATTCGGCATTGAGCACCAGCGCGACGACCATGCCGAGGATCGTCTCGCAGGTAACCGAAAGGGCCGCGAAACGCACCGTGTTCCAGACGGCGCTCCACCACACCGGGTCGGCCAGCACGCCATCGTAGAGCACCCGGCCGCTCGGCATGCGCAGCACCGAGAAGTAATTGGCGAAGCCTGCCCACTGGCGGGCGTCAAGATCGGCCAGCGAAGCGTCGGTGAAACTGAAATAGACCGTGCGGGCGAGCGGCCAGCCGGCAGCGGCGGCGAGCACCAGGAGCATCGGCGCCAGGAACAGCCAGGCCGAACGCACGCGCTGGCGCATCAGCCGCGAGCGCGGGCGGTGGGTCGCGACGGCTTCAGTCCTCGGCTCCGCTTCTGTCATCCCTCGCGCCGGGCGGGACATGGAGGCGCGTTGTGGCGTCACCAGCCACGCCCCTTCAGCCTGGTCAGCATGGCTTCGAGGTCGGCCAGATTGTCGCCCGCGGTGCCATCGCCCGACAGCGTCTTGTGGACGGCGTTCCAGAATTGGCTCGACGCCTCGTTGTACTTGATCCTGGCCGCGGCCGAGGGACGCGGCACCGCATTGAGGAAGATCTGCTTCCAGCGCGGAACGATCGGCTGTTGTCTGGCGATGTCGGTATCGTCATAGAGCGCCTGGATGGTCGGCAGGCTGGAGTTCCTCAGCGCGCGGTATTTCTGCATCGCGGGCGAGGCGATGAATTTGACGAGCCCGATCGCAGCGTCCGGGTGCCTGGAATATTTGGACACGGCAAGATTCCAGCCACCCAGCACCGCCGCCGGACGCGCGCCTTCGCCGGTGCCGGCCGGCAGCGGCGCTACGTCGAACTTGCCCTTGATCGGCGAGCCTTCGGAATTGCCTAGTGCATAGGCGTAGGGCCAGTTGCGCATGAAGACCGCATTGCCGGTCTGCCACACGCCGCGCGATTCCTCTTCCTGATAGGCCAGCACGCCGGGTGGCGCGATGGTTCCGACCCAGCCTTTGGCCGTGTCGAGCGCTGCCGCCGCTTTTGGATTGTTGATCGAGATGGTGCCGTCCGGCTCGATGATCTGGCCGCCGCCGTTCGACATCACCCATTCCAGCGCGTCGCAGGTCAGCCCCTCATAGGCATTGCCCTGGAAGACGAAGCCCCAGATGTCCTTGTTGCCGGCAGCCCGTTCCTTGTCCATGACCAGCCTGGCGGTGTCGGCCAGCTCCTTCCAGGTGGCAGGCACCTTGGCGCCGTATTTGTCGAGCAGGTCCTTGCGGTAGTAGAGCGCCGGCGCATCGGTGAAGATCGGCAGCGCCACCAGCCTCCCGTTGACGGTCTGCGACTGGATGATCGAGGGGAAATGGGCGCCGACGACATCCTTGGTCGCCGCGGTCAGGTCGACGAGCTGGCTGGCGAGCTGCGGCGCCCAGATCACATCGGTCTGGTAGACGTCGATATCGCTATTGCCGGCGGCAAGCCACAGCCTGTACTGGCCGAACTGGTCGGTCCCGGATGCCGGCATGACGACGATGCTGACCTTGTTGCCGCTGTCCTTCTCATAGCGGTCGAGGATTTCACGCAGCACCTTGATGCCGATTCCTGTGTCGCCCGATACGATCGACAATTCGACGGCTCGCGCAGGCACAGCCGCAATCATCGCGGCAGCGACCAACGTGGCAAATGCGTGAAAGAGCCTCATGGCGGCGGAGGATCTCCTTTCGGAACGGCGACGCAAGCCTTCGAGGCTCCGGAAGCTCGTCGGACCCCTCCACCATTCTTTGAATGCGGAGCGGCGCTCTGGGTTCCCGAGCGATGCCCGCGAGCGGCGGTGGGCCGGGCCGCGGCTTCAGCCTTCCCAGGCGACAGGGCTCATCCCAAGCCGCTGATAGAGCCTGACAGCGGCGGCGTTTTCCACCGTGTTGGTCTTGAGGTCGACATGGTCTGCGCCGCGTTCGCGAAAGACGGCGAAGGCGTGCCACATCAGCGCCTCGCCGATGCCCCTGCCGCGCGCCTGCGGATGCACGGCGAGATCCCTGACGAAGGCGCTCGTCCAGCACAGCGCCGCCGCCACCAGCAGGCCCTTGGCGTCGATGACGAGGAAACAGAGCGCAGAATCGAATTCGGGGTCGCCTGAGATGCGTGGCCACCATTCGTCGAACGGGCCGTCGGCGCCATCGTCGAACACTTCGGTCAGCAGCGCATGCAAGGCCGGCGCATCGCCGGGCTCGAGGGTGCGCATGACAAAGCCATCCGACCAGTGCGCGGGAACCAGCGTCTCGTCGAGGATCTTGCGCAGCCGGATGTCGTTCGGAGCCGGCGGGCGCGGTTCGGGCATTTCGCTCAGGCGTCGGGCAGCAGGCGGCGCCGCTTGCGGTCGACGCCGAGGCCGGTCGCCTCGAGCAGGCCTTTGCGCTTGGCGTCGAAATAGTAGCCGGTCTGATAGAGCCAGTCGGCGCGCTTGGCGTTGCCGTCCGACACCAGCCAGGCGCCACGCAGGTATTTGACGGCGTATTTCAGGTTGGTTTCGGCATCGAACAGGCCCCTGGCCGGTCCGTCATAGCCCATGCCGCGCGCCGTCGCGTGCTTGATCTGCATCAGCCCCCAATGGCCGTTGTTGTAGGCCTTGGGATTGAAGGTGCTTTCGCGGTTGACGACATGGCGCACAAGGTCGACCGGCACCTGATAAAACGCGGCGTATTTTACGATCAGCCGGTCGATATCGCCGCGCACGCCGGTCGCATGCTCTTCCTGCACCGGAGCGGCAGGAAACTGGACGAGGGCAGCCGGATTCTGCGGCACAACATAGGCCGCCTGCTGCACGCCGGGCATGGCTTTCTGATCGTTCCTGGCGATCGCCGGCACGATGAGCCCGGCGGTGGCGTAGGTGGCTGCCGCCTTGATTGGTGCGCCGGCGCCAGCCGGCGGCGGCGCCTGCCAGGCATTGGCGGTCATCACCGCCGGCACGGCCGGTGCGGTTGGGGTCGCTCCGGCAAAGGCCGCGGTTGCCGCGGCCGCCTGTGTGGTCGGGCCGGCGGGCAACTCAGCGGTTTGAACGGGCGTAATCCCCGACGGTTCCGGCAGCACCGAAACCGTCTCCGGCAACGGTATGGTGAAGCCGGCATCGGTGCCGGCGACGGTCGCTGTTTCGGTGAGGGAAGACGCGGATTTCATCTGCGATGTCGACGTGCAACCGCTGACGCAGGCCATGGCCGCGATCACGCCGAGCGCGATAAGGGTTTGTTTTGCTGGCAAGCCGCGTTCGGGTCCGGTTCGTCGGATGTTAAGAAATCCCTTACACCAGCGATTCCTGGCGAGCAATCGGGGCGCTCAGGTGGTTTTCGGGTGGCGAGACTCGGGCCGAAATGCCATATTGTTCCTGATATGTACCGGCATGAATGCCGGTTTCTGGCCATTTTGCGAAAGGAGCACGCCATGCAAACGCCGTCGCAGATCACAGCCGGCCACGCAGTGTTAGAAACAGTGATCGGCTTCATGGGCATTGCCTGGAGCGAAAAAGGCCTGATCCGGCTCTGCCTGCCCGAACGCAGCCGCGAGGCAGTGGAACGGCGGCTGCTGCGCCATGCCGGCGTTTCGGCCGCTACCGTGCAGCCGCCGTGGGTGGTCGAGCTGATCGCCTCGATCAAGGCCTATGCGGCAGGCGAGGACGTCGATTTCTCCTCCGTGCCGGTCGATCTCGACGGCATCGACGATTTCCGCCTCGCCATCTATGGCGCGGCGCGAAAGCTAGCCTATGGTGAAACCACCACCTATGGCGAACTGGCCAAGCGCGCCGGCCATGCCGGCCTGCCGCGCGAAACGGGTGCCGCGCTTGGCGCCAATCCGGTGCCTCTGGTCATTCCGTGTCACCGCATCGTCGCCGCCGGCGGCAAGATCGGCGGCTTCTCCGCGCCCGGCGGCTCGACCACCAAGGAAAAGATGCTGGCCATGGAAGGCGTGCGCGTCGGCCCGCCGCCGCCAGCGCAGGTCTCGTTCGGATTTTGACGCGATAGCAGCCGCGCCAGGCTATGGCCTAGTCGTTATGAAAAAACCGCCGGCGGAAACGCCGGTCGTTGTCCGGTCGCTTGCAATTGTAGACCAGGCAGGATTTCGTATCGGCGCTCGGCACATAGGCGCGTGTCCTCACCTCGCCCATGGTGCAGAATTGCTGGCTCTGCACGTAGCGGTCGTAGAGTGGCAGTCCCGGTACCCGCCTCGACTGGTAACGCAGGATGACGGCGCCCTGCCGCGCGATCGTCGCCTGTACGCGGCCACACTCCATCCGCGTCGGATCGTAGCGCGAGATCGCCTGGGCCTTGGCGGCAACCAGCGTCAGGCATGCTGCCAGAACAACGGTCTTCATGGTCCTCTCCCCTGATGCGCGGCCCACGGACAGCGCCATCTGACGCAACGGTTTCACCGGATTGGGGCGGCCGTTGGGCGGTCCCTCGATCACGGCTTTCTCACGCAGTCTTGTATTTCGTGCGAAAGCAGCCTATATCAGCCCCATTGATATTTCGGCCGATCGATCCGGGCCTCGCGATCTTCGCGTTTGCTGACGTCTATCTCCAAAATCTCGATGCACACCGGCTGGACCTCGGTTCGGTCAAACCAAAGCAAATGTGAAGGACTATTTTTATGGCAACTGGAACGGTCAAGTGGTTCAACGCCACCAAGGGCTTCGGCTTCATCCAGCCTGACGCGGGCGGCGCGGACGTTTTCGTCCACATCTCCGCTGTCGAGCGCGCTGGACTGTCGACCCTGGTCGAAGGCCAGAAGATCAACTTCGAGATCGAGCAGGACCGCCGCACTGGCAAGTCGTCCGCTGGATCTCTGAGCAAGGCAGCCTGATTTTGAAAATGGCGCGCGCCGGGCGACAGCCCGGGGCGCGCGGCAAGTCACGGATGTACTGACGGTCGCGCGAGAAGCGCGCCGGAGCGGAAAGACCCGACAAGCCGGATCAGCAGATAGCTGCCAGCCCGGACCGGACGCTCCCGATCAGGCTACCGAAATGGGAAGGCGGGCATTGTCCCGCCTTTTTATTTGCCTGGATTCCAGGCATGTAAAGCCGAACCTGGAGTCCCACCTGTGGTACCACTAGAGTGGTATTATCCGGCCATGACCAAGCTTGAGCAAATCGAAAAGTCCATCACCGAACTGAGCCCCGAGGAGCTGAAGGCGTTTGCCGCATGGTTCGAGGCGCTCCAGGCGGACCTGTGGGATCGGCAGATCGAGACCGACGTGAGGGCGGGGCGATTGGACAAGCTTGCCGAACAGGCATTGGCTGACCATCGCGCCGGCCGGACTCGGCCTGTGAACAACGTCGCCTCTCCATCATTCTGGAAGGCTTATGAAAAACTGTCGTCGTCGAACAAAGCAAAGGCGGACAGGCGTTTTGTTATACTGCGTTCCGATCCTTTTCATCCCTCCTTACATTTCAAGCAGGTAGGTTGCTATTGGTCGGCGCGGGTCGACGAAACTACCGGGCTGTTGCCATACGCAACAATGAAGATGTGATCTGGTTCTGGATCGGCACCCATGCCTACTACGACCATTTGTTGAAATAGCTCCCGCGCAGCTTCTCGGACGATGGGTGGCCGGGCCTCGCGCCTGTTTGGCGCGCCTCGCCCAAAAGAGCCGCGGGGCGGTGGCGAGGTTGAGGATAAAATTACCCTACCCACTCCATAGAGACGTGCCCCGGATCCGCCACCACGCGGTCAAGCCACGCAGCCACCGCCGGATAGGCGTCGAGC
This sequence comes from Mesorhizobium sp. B2-6-4, assembly GCF_006441495.1. NCBI lineage: Bacteria > Pseudomonadati > Pseudomonadota > Alphaproteobacteria > Hyphomicrobiales > Phyllobacteriaceae > Mesorhizobium > Mesorhizobium sp. B2-6-4. Next base: position 220,600 of record NZ_VFUE01000007.1, on the reverse strand, counting down.
TGGAAGCCGCCCTGCTCCGCCGTATGCGTATAAGCGTAGAGCGCGATGTCGGCGACGCTGTAGGCGTTTCCGGCGAAGAACGCGTTGTTCTCCAGGTATTTATTCATGACACCGAGCGCCTTGTTGCCGCGCTCCAGTGTCACCGCCAGCCGCTCCGGCGTCGCGTCCTTGGCCCTTTCGGGAAAGGTCAGCAGCGCCTTGCGCACGGCGATATAGGGCTCGTGGCTGTACTGTTCGAAGAACAGCCATTGATAGGCGAGCCCGCGCTCATACTTGTCCGCGGGCAGGAAGCGCGTGCCCTCCGCGAGGTAGAGCAGGATGGCGTTGGATTCAGCGATCCGCCTTCCGTCGTCGAGCTCCAGCAGCGGCACCATGGCGTTCGGATTCTTGGCGACGAAATCCGCTTTTCGCGTATCGCCCGTGTGCGAACTCACCTCGACAGTGGTGAAAGGGAGGCCGAGCTTGGCCATCAGCAGGCGCGGCTTGTAGCAGTTGCCGCTGTCGATCATGCTGTAAAGTATCATCGCTGGTCCCCGAGCGCTGCCATGTGCAGACGCGATTATCGTAGCCGCGCCGTCCTCACCAATGATTAGTTTTGGCGCGACGATCAGCGCCGCTGATGTGTAGCACACGGCGCTACCCGAACAGCGGCACCACCTTGCTGTCCCTGCCCAGCAGCGCGTCGATGGCGAGCGGTCGCTCGTCGAAGATCACCCCGGCCAGCGCCGGCCGGGCGAGTAGAAAACCTTGCAGCAGGTCGACGCCGCCATCGAGCGCGACGCGCAGATGGGTGGGCTGTTCGATGCCCTCGACCAGGACCTTGGCGCCGCGGTCGTGCAGGCTGGAGACCAGCGGGCGGAAGAACCGCTCGGCGGCGGCGTGGCGGCAGAATTGCGCGAACCAGCCACCGTCGATCTTGACGATATCGGGCTTGAGCAGGCTGACCCGCTCCTCGGTCGAGTGGCCGGTGCCGAAATCGTCGATGGCGATGCGGATGCCGTCGCGGCGCATCTCGCGCACCAGCCTGGCCAGCAGCGTGTCGTCGGCCGCCTGTTCGGTGATTTCGCAGACCAGCATGCCGGGGGCCAGGCCGAGCTCGCCGAGATGCCTGCTCATCAGCCGGATTTCGGCCAAGGCCCGGCCCCGATGGGCGTTGACCAATGGATTGTAGTTGAAGAACAGATCGAGCCCGTCGACGCCGATGTTGCGGAAGTTCCTGAGATGCAGCACGCGGCACATGGTTTCGACGAACAGCCGGTCCTCGGCCGCGACGCCTTCGAAGAACGCCCGTGCGGCGCCCGGCCGGCCGGCGCGATGCGGCTCTATCAGGCCCTCGACCGCGATTGCGTGCAGGAAGCGGCCGCGCGGCGCGAAGATCGGCTGGTAGGCGCTGCGCAGGCGGAAGTCGCCATAAACGCCATATTCGATACCGACCTCGTCCATGAAGATCGCATCGCCGACATCGCGCCGCCGCTCGGGCCTCATCGTGTGCCCCTGCGCCCAAAGGCTTTCGCCGCCCGCGCGGTATGCGGCGCGGCTGCCGGGACGGAAGATGCACTGTCGGCGGCAGGCGATGGCCCGTCCTCGCCGAAGACGCGGAAGCTGGTCGGCGCCAGTTCCGGCCGTGCCAGCACGAAACCCTGGACCATCGAAGCCCCGGATTTCTCGGCCAGCTCCAGCTGCCAGCCTTCCTCGATGCCCTCGAACACGGTGCGGATGCCTTGTGCCTCGAAGCTTTTCACCATGGACGTCAGCAGCGCGAAGCCGGCGCCGGACTCCATCAACTGCGTGATCCAGTGGGCATCGAACTTGACGATGTCGGGTTTCAACTCCTTGATGCGGTTGATGTCGGAATCGTCGGCGCCATAGTCATCGACGGCAATGCGAAAGCCGTTGCCCTTCAACGCCGCGACGAAACCGTGCAGGGTCTCCTGCGAGGCTGGACGCTGCTCGGTCACCTCGCACACGACACGGCCCGGATCGATGCCGGCCTCGTGCAGCACCAGGCGCATTTCGCGCAAGGCATTGTCGGCAACGGCGCGCTCGGTGAACACCGATGGATCGAAATTGACGAAGATCGACGCTTCCTGCGGCAGGCAGGCGCCGGCATTCAGCAGATGCAGCGTCCTAGTCAGCGCCTCGACATGGAGCCGGTCGGCGGCCGGGCAGGTGCTGAAGAAGCTCATTGGCGATTGCGGCTCGCCGTCGCGGAACGGCCGGATCAAGCCCTCGAAGGCGGCAACCGACAGCTTGCCTTCCCTGAAGGCGAAGATCGGCTGGAAGGCGCTTTGCAGCGTATAAATGCCCCAGACACCTGACGAGGTGCCGTCATCATGACGGATGATATGGGCAAGCCCGATGCTGCGCGACAAGGTTCCTCGCTCCGCGAACTGGCGCAATTGGGTTGCGATCCTGCCACGCAAGCCTCTACCGCCCGTTAATGAACTTTCTGTTGTCGATCACGGCTCATTGACCTCCTTGCGGCACTGGCCCAGCCGACAATGCTTGCACTCACGGGAATGATGCGACATGAGAAGCGCCGCGGCCGCTCCTGGCCGCGCTGATCCTTTCTGGAGAGAAAAAGGTCATGGCCTTCCTTGCCGACACCCTTTCACGCGTGAAGCCTTCCGCCACCATCGCGGTGACGCAGAAAGCCCGCGAGCTGAAAAATGCCGGCCGCGACGTCATCGGCCTGGGTGCCGGCGAACCGGATTTCGATACGCCCGACAACATCAAGAATGCGGCGATCGAGGCGATCCGCCGTGGTGAGACCAAATATCCGCCGGTGTCGGGCATCGTGCCGCTGCGCGAAGCGATCGCGAAGAAATTGAAGCGCGAGAACAATCTCGACTACAAGCCCGAACAGACAATCGTCGGTACTGGCGGCAAGCAGATCCTGTTCAACGCCTTCATGGCGACGCTGAATCCCGGCGACGAGGTCATCATCCCACGCCCCTATTGGGTCAGCTATCCCGAGATGGTGGCGATCTGCGGCGGCACCTCGGTGTTCGCCGACACTTCGATCGACAATGGCTTCAAGCTCACTGCCGCTGTGCTGGAAAAGGCCATCACGCCGCGCACAAAGTGGCTGCTGATGAACTCGCCGTCGAACCCGTCGGGCGCCGCCTACACCGAGGCCGAGCTTCGGTCGCTCGCCGACGTGCTGCTCAGGCATCCGCATGTTTGGACGCTGACCGACGACATGTACGAGCATCTGACCTACGGCGACTTCGTCTTCAAGACCATCGCCGAGGTCGAGCCGAAGCTCTATGAGCGCACGCTGACCATGAACGGCGTGTCGAAAGCCTATGCCATGACCGGCTGGCGCATTGGCTACGCCGCGGGTCCCGTCCAGCTGATCAAGGCGATGGACATGATCCAGGGCCAGCAGACGTCGGGCGCCTGCACCATCGCGCAATGGGCCTCGGTCGAAGCGCTGAACGGCCCGCAGGACTTCATCGCCAAGAACAAGGCGATCTTCCAGGGGCGCCGCGATCTCGTCGTCTCGATGCTCAACCAGGCGCGCGGCATCTCTTGTCCGTCGCCGGAAGGCGCCTTCTACGTCTATCCGTCCTGCGCCCAGCTGATCGGCAAGAAGACCAAGGCCGGCAAGGTGATCGACACTGACGAGGCCTTCTGCTCGGAGCTGCTCGAGGCCGAGGGCGTGGCGGTGGTATTCGGTTCGGCCTTCGGCCTCGGTCCGAACTTCCGCATCTCCTACGCCACGTCGGAGACGCTGCTGGAGGAGGCGTGCACGCGCATCCAGCGCTTTACGGCATCACTGACCTGATCGTGAAAACAAAACCCGGCCAAACGCCGGGTTTTTAGATCGGCTCGACACGGTACTCAGCCGCCATATTGGGCCGGCGTCACCGCTTCCAGCCAGTCGGCATGCACGCCCTCGAGCGCTTCCTGCATGGCTATATGCGTCATGGCCGTTTTCGGCCCGGCGCCATGCCAGTGCTTTTCGCCTGGCGCGAACGAGATGACGTCCCCTGCCCTGATCTCCTGGATGAGACCGCCCCAGGTCTGGGCGAGGCCGGCGCCCGACGTGACGTACAGCGTCTGGCCAAGCGGATGCGTGTGCCAGTGGGTCCGCGCGCCCGGTTCGAAGCTGACCAATGTCGCCCGCAGCCGTGCCGGAGCCTCCTTCTCGATGATCGGCGTCTGCAGCACCCGGCCGGTGAAGTACTTTTCCGGCGCGATGACGGTCGGCGTGCTGCCGCAAGCAATGATCTTCATCGTTCGATCCCTGGAACTGGTGGCGATGCGGGCGGCGGCGACGCCGCTCTTCTTTCGAGACCCTAGTTTCGGCCGATATGGCCGTCGACGCAACCGGTCTGTTCGGCTTGCAAATCAGCGGCAACCGCACCGCGCGCTCGGCCCTTGAGGCTACCTATTTTCCTTGCCCTGCCGGCAAACAAGTGGGACGATACCTTTGGGCCGGTTGAAGACAAGCCCGCCCGCGACGGTCGAACAGGCCGGCCGCCGCTCAGGACCGACTGACCTTGGCCTGAACCATGAATGCCAGTCGGTCTCCAGGGAAACGCCTGAGTGGAGGTCAGTCATGGGTAATCGCGCCGGAGGACGACGCACGGGACCGAAATGCATTGCCATAGTCGGTCCCTTCGCAAGCGGTAAGACGACACTTCTCGAAGCCCTATTGGCCCGCACGGGCGCCATTCCCCGCCAGAACCCGGTTTCCTCGGGAAACACCGTTTCAGATCATTCGCCCGAGGCGCGCGCGCACGCCATGAGCGTCGAGGCGACCTTCGCCACCACAGAATTCATGGGCGAGCAGTTCACCTTCGTCGACTGTCCCGGATCGATCGAATTCTCCTTCGAGGCCGAACCGGTGCTGGCCGCCTGCGACCTCGCGGTGGTCGTCGCCGAGGCCGACGAGAAGAAGATCCCCGCCCTCCAGCTCATCATGCGCAAGCTCGACGATCTCGGCGTGCCGCGCATCCTGTTTCTCAACAAGGTCGACAAGGCGATTGCCGGCGTGCGCGACACGTTGAAGATGCTGCAGCCTGCAAGTGCGGTGCCGTTGCTTCTGCGCCAGATACCGCTGCGCAAGGACGGCGTCGTCATTGGCTCGATCGACCTGGCGCTGGAACGCGCCTACATCTACCGCGAATATGCCGAGAGCGAGGTGGCCCAGATACCCGGCGACGAAAAGGCGCGTGAGCTGGAAGCCCGTTTTTCGATGCTGGAACGGCTGGCCGACCATGACGACCAGTTGATGGAACAGCTGCTCGAGGAGATCGAGCCGCCCAAGGACGCGGTCTTCGACGATCTTGCCGCGGATCTGCGCGACGGCGCCGTCACGCCGGTGCTGATCGGCACCGCAGAGAAAGGCAATGGCGTGCTGCGTCTCCTGAAGGCGATCCGCCATGATGCGCCCGACATCGACGCGACCCGCAAACGGCTCGGCGCCCCCGAAGGCAACGCGACCGTGGTTCAGGTGATGAAGACCATCCATACACCGCATGGAGGCAAATTGTCGGTGTCGCGCATCCTTTCGGGACAGGTCGCCGATGGCTCCGAGCTCTGGCTGCCCGGCGGCGACATGGCAAAGGTGTCCGGCATCTACAGGATGCTTGGCAAGGACCAGTCGAAGCTCACCGCGGCGAAGACCGGCGACACGGTCGCGCTCGGCAAGCTGGACGCGGTCAAGACCGGCCAGACGCTGACCTCGGCCAAGGGCGGCATGAAGCCGCTGCTCCAGTTCGAGCCGCCGCAGCCTGTCTTCGCTTTCGCCTTGCGGCCGAAGGAGCGCAAGGACGAGGTGAAGATGTCAGCCGCCATCCAACGGCTGGCCGAAGAAGATCCCTCGCTCAGCCTGCATCATAACCAGGACTCGGCCGAGACCGTGCTGTCGGGCCATGGAGAAATGCACCTGCGCGTCGTACGCGAACGGCTCGAGGGCAAGAACCAGATTCCGGTCGAAGGCCATCCGCCGGCGGTGCCCTACCGCGAGACTATCCGCAAATCGGCGCAGCAGCGCGGCCGCCACAAGAAGCAGTCCGGCGGCCACGGCCAGTTCGGCGATGTGGTGATCGAGATAAAGCCGCTGCCGCGCGGCGCAGGTTTCCAGTTCACCGATACCATCACCGGCGGCGTGGTGCCCAAGACCTACATCCAGTCGGTCGAAAGCGGCATACGCGATTACCTGAAGTCGGGCCCGCTCGGCTTTCCCGTCGTCGACGTCGCCGTCAACCTGTCGGACGGCTCCTACCACGCGGTCGATTCCTCCGACATGGCCTTCCAGATGGCGGCCAAGCTTGCCATGAAGGAAGGCATGGCGGGCTGTTCGCCCGTGCTCCTGGAGCCAGTGATGAAGGTCGAGATCGTGACGCCCTCCGATGCGACCTCGAAGATCATCGCGCTGATCCCGCAGCGGCGCGGCCAGATCCTCGGCTACGACGCGCGGCCCGGCTGGCCAGGATGGGATGTCGTCGAGGCGACCATGCCGCAATCCGAGATCGGCGATCTGATCATCGAGCTGCGCTCGGCCACCTCGGGCGTCGCCAGCTACCGCGCCGTCTTCGACCACATGGCCGAACTCACCGGCCGGCTCGCCGACGAAGCGATGAATGCCAACGGCAAGGCAGCCTGATACTGATGCATGTCGTCTAAAGTGATCTCGGCTTTGGGACATCGACATCCACAAAGATTTGGGTGAGTGCCCTCTCGAACCTTGTTCGAGAGGGCGCAAACAAAAACAAAAAACGACGCCCGGGGGGGCCGGACGCCGTTTTGTTTGCGGACCGTTTTCTTGGGAGGAGAAACGGCAGGTCCGCCGCATCTTGAAGTCGCCGCTTCGGCGGAAGAAGGTTCGGACGCGGTAGCCGCCTGAGCCCGGATCGTCCGAGTGATGCCCCCATCTCCCGTCCGACCACACCGCGTCCTATGATCTGCTTAGCAGGAGCCGAGCGCCTTTGACATGTTACCAGAGGTTACATGTCACTGTTACGTGGCTATTTCGGTGGATTTTCCCGCCCTTCCGGCAGCGTCCGGGCAACAAAAAAGCCGGATCAATGAAGATCCGGCTGAGTTTGATTGGAAGTGCCTGTTAAGGCTAACCTCCAGAGGGGAACACTCGAGGGCGCTAATGGGAGGAGAACGCGCCCAGGAGATGAACTATATATGTGCTCATCATGCCCAAGAAACAAGCATCTATTTTGCAACACACGCATGCAAAAAGACGCAGGCTGTGGTCTAAGCCATTTCTGGACCCAATAGGACCAGCAGAATCACCGAAGCGGAACCCGCAATGAGACAATTGTCACGGCGGAATCGCGAATCACGCTCGGTTTTCATCCCGAAATGTCAAAAATGCGCAATGGCGTGGAATGAGGCAGCAGGCGTTTATTTCCGAGGCAACTAATGCATGTCGCGCAAAGTGTCCTCGGTTCGGCAGCGACGTGAACAACAAAGACTTGCGCGCGTCGCGGGAATCGGTTTGGGCGTGACATGCTTCAGGCGGGAGACAAGCAATGCGGACCTTTTCGGCGATCGCCGGCAGTGCTGCGTTCTTCATCGCGGCACCCTGTATCGTCGCCGGCCTCGTGCCGTGGCTGCTGACGGATCGCTGGGACCGGCCATGGTCGAGCCTGCCGGGTCTTGCCCCGCTCGGCTGGATCCTCATCGCGGTCGCCGTGGCGGCGCTGCTGCATGCATTCGCCTGCTTTGCGCTTGAAGGCCTCGGCACGCCTGCTCCGGTCGCTCCGACCGAGAGACTGGTGGTCGGCGGGCTCTACCGCCATGTCCGCAATCCGATGTATGTGGCGGTGCTGTCGATCATCATCGGCCAGGCACTGCTGTTTTCAAGCTGGACGCTTGTCGCCTACGCCGCCATGGCAGCCGCGGCCATGGCCACCTTCGTCAAGCTGTACGAGGAGCCGACGCTCGCACGCCGCTATGGCGATGAATACGAAACCTACCGCCGCAACGTGCCCGCCTGGCTGCCCCGCCTGACGCGCTGGCGGGGGTGAGAGTCTGCGCGATCTCCGGGGTCAATACGACCAGCTCCGCGCCTTGGCGATGATGAAGTCGCGAAACACGTGCAGCTTCGCCTGGTTCTTCATCGCGTCGGGGTAGGCGAAATAGGTGTCGAAGGAAGGCACCTCCGTTTCCGGCAGGAGCTGCACCAGGCCGGAATCCTTGGAGATGACATAGTCGGGCAGCATGGCGATGCCGGCGCCGCCCTGGACCGCGCGCTTGATCGACAATATATCGTTGATCTGCAGCGTCGGCACGCGCTGGCCGCCCTCGAAATCGCCGACCGTCTCCAGCCAGTTCAGCTCCGACAGATGCGCCGGCACCGGCACGCCGAAAGTGACGATGCGATGCGCCTTGAGCTCGGCCACCGAAGCCGGCCTGCCATGCTTGGCGATATAGCCTGGCGAAGCATAGAGGTGGAAATGCACCGTGAACAGGCGGCGCTGGATAAGGTCCGGCTGCTGCGGCTGGCGCAGCCGGATGGCGCAATCGGCCTGGCGCATGGTCAGGTCGAGCTCCTCGTTGGCGAGGATCAGCTGCAGGCTGATTTCAGGATAGAGTTCGATGAACTCCTGCACGCGTTCGGTCAGCCAGCCGGCGCCGAGCCCGACCGTGGTCGTGACCCTGAGCACGCCGGAGGGGCGGTCCTTGGTCTCGGTCAGCCGCGATTTGATGGTCTCGAGCTTCATCAGCACGTCATGCGCCGTGCGGAACAGCATCTCGCCCTGTTCGGTCAGCACCAGGCCGCGGGCGTGGCGGTTGAACAGCGGCACGCCGACATCATGCTCGAGCGCGCTGACCTGGCGCGAAATCGCCGATTGCGACAGGTGCAGCGTCTCGGCCGCATGTGTAAACGACCCTGCTTCCGCCGCAGCGTGAAACACGCGTAGCTTGTCCCAGTCCAACGCCATGATTCCCCTCGTTCCTGTTTGGCGTCTGAATGAAAAATCAGGCTTTTACACGGCGTTTCTAAGCCGTTCTTTCAACAGTTTGCGAACCGCTATTCGGCCGCCTCGCGATGCACCTCGATGCCGGCCAGGTACTTCTCCGCCTCGAGCGCCGCCATGCAGCCCAGCCCCGCCGCAGTCACCGCCTGGCGATAGATATCGTCGGTCACGTCGCCGGCGGCGAACACGCCGGGCACGTCGGTGCGGGTCGAATCCGGCGCCGTCCACAGATAGCCGTTCGGCTTCTGCTTCAGCTTGCCGACGAACAGCTCGACCGCCGGCGCATGGCCGATCGCGACGAACACGCCGTCGACCTCGAGCTGCGTCTCGACACCCGTCACCACGTTGCGCAGCTTCAACCCTTCGACCGAAGGCGGCAGTGGCGTCTTGCCCGGACGGCCGGTGATCTCGTCGACAACCGTGTCCCAGATGACGCGGACATTGTCCTTCTTCAAGAGCCGCTCGCGCAGGATGCGTTCGGCGCGGAAGTCCGAGCGCCTGTGGATGACCGTCACGCTCTTGGCGAGGTTCGACAGATAGAGTGCTTCTTCCACTGCCGAATTGCCGCCGCCGACCACCGCGACATCCTTGCCGCGGTAGAAGAAGCCGTCGCATGTGGCGCAAGCCGATACGCCGAAGCCCATGAACGCCTGTTCGGTCGGAATGCCAAGCCATTTGGCCTGCGCGCCGGTGGCGATGATCAGGGCATCGGCTGTGTAGACGGTACCGGAATCGCCCGTTGCGCGGAACGGCCGCACGTTGAGATCGACCTCGGTGATGATGTCGGCGATGATGTCGGTGCCGACATGCTCGGCCTGCCTGAGCATCTCGCTCATCAGCCATGGACCCTGGATAGGTTCGCCGAAACCGGGATAGTTCTCGACGTCGGTGGTGATCATCAGCTGGCCCCCCTGCTGCAGGCCGGCGACCAGCATCGGCTTCAGCATGGCGCGGGCGGCATAGATCGCCGCGGTATAACCGGCCGGGCCGGAACCGATGATGAGGACAGGCGCGTGCTTGGTGGTCATGAAAAGCCTCTGCGGAGGGCTGCCGGCGTTTGCGGCATGGAAAACTCGTCGATGTCGCGCGTAATGTAAGTGTTGCCCACGACGCCAGCAAGGCAAGTTGGCGTTCGTCCCCGGAAAGCTTTGTCGCACCGGGCGAACCGCCCCGGTACGACGCGGATTTCTTCGTAGGGGATGGCGTGGACAGCAAAGTCGTTTAATTACAAAATCCCGCAAGATTCTTGCGCCACCCGCAATCATCGAAAGCCCCGAAATGCCGCTCAAGGCCGACCTCGACGCAATCGACTGGAAGATCCTGCGCGAATTGCAGGCAGATGGGCGCATGACCAATGTCGAACTGTCGAACCGCGTCGGCATTTCGGCACCGCCTTGCCTACGCCGCGTCAAGCGACTGGAGGAAGCCGGCATCATTCGCGGCTATCGGGCGCTGCTCAACGCGCCGGCGCTCGGTCTCGACGTGGTCGCCTTCTGCCTGGTCGGCCTGCACCATCAGGCCGATGCCGAGCTTCGCATCTTCGCTGAGCGCACGCGCGGCTGGCCGGTCGTACGCGATGCCTGGATGGTGTCGGGCGAATCCGATTTCCTCCTGCACTGCGTGGCAAGCGACCTCGGCGCCTTCCAGACCTTTGTCATCGAGGAACTGACCTCCACGCCGAACGTCGACACGGTGCGCACAGCCCTCACCATCCGCCGGGTCAAGGATGAAGGGTTGGTCTCGTTCGAGCGGCCGTGACGCCGATCGATTGCGGCGCCCGGCCAAAGCGAATTCCGGAATTTCGCCACATCGCCGCCGCGTTGATAACGGACAGGCGCAGGCAGCCGGATCGTCTTGTGCGATTTGGCGCCTGATTGGTTTCCTTGCCCAAGCAGCGTAAGTTCCAAGGACAATCCGCCGTGGAAGGGACCATGACCAGGTTTGCAAGCCCGATTTCGGCGCTCATCATCTGCATGAACGAGGCCGATATGATCGGCCCGTGCCTCGAAAGCATCGATTTTTGCGCCGAGATCGTCATCGTCGATTCAGGCTCCACCGACGCCACGTTGGACATCGTTCGGCAGTTTGTCGCTGAGGGCTATCCGATAAAGCTGCTGCACAATGGCTGGCCGGGTTTTCCGCATCAGCGGCAATTCGCGCTCGACCACGCCACGCAGCCCTGGTGTCTTTCGATCGACCCGGACGAACGCGTCGACGACCGGCTGCGGCAGTCGATCATGGCGGCGGTCGAGACGGCGAATGCCGGCATCAGCGGATGGTACATCCGCCGCCGCGACTGGCTGAAGGGCTACGGCTATGCCCATCGCTGGGTGCTGCACAACAGGCTGTTGCGGCTTTTCCGCCGGGAAGGTGCGACCATGGACGTGACCGCGCGGGTCCATGAATCCTTCGGCGTTTCCGGCGAGACCAGCACGATCGAAAGCGGCGTGCTGCTGCATCGCCGCGAAATATCGGTCGAGGAGGATCTGGCCCGGGCAAATGCCTATTCCAGCCTCAAGGCGGCCACCCTGGTCGAGAAAGGCAAGAAGCCGGGCCTGGTGCGGCTGGTGCTTTCGCCGCTCGGCAACTTCCTGAAATTCTACCTGGCCAAGCGCTACTTCCTGTGCGGCCGGCACGGCTTCGTCTATTCGATGTCGGTGATGATCTATTCCTTCGCCACCGAGGCCAAACTGTATGAGGCCTCGCAAGGCAGCGAACCGGCGTGAGCGGTCAGGCCCGGATCAAGACCGCTTATCCCGGCCATCGAGCCGCCCTATGGCGGCGATGAGACCGTCGAGGTCGCTGCTGTCCCGCAAGGGCCTGATGACGAAGCCGGAGCGAAGCTGCGCCTCGCCGCCGACGAGCCAGCCCTGCGGCAGGCCGGCGCCCAGGCCTGCCTCCATGTCGGCCAGCTTGTCGCCGACGATCACCGACCGCCGGAGATCGAGATCGAGGCGTTTCGCCGCCTCGAAGAGCATGCCGGGATTGGGTTTGCGCATCGGGTGATCCGATATGCCCAGCGGCCCCACGCCAGCTTCGTGGTAGGCGCAGGCCAGCACCATGTCCACGACAACGCCCTGATCGCGCAACAGCTCGAGCACGCGGCGGTTCACATCAGCGAAGGCACTCCAGCCGAAATAGCCGCGCGCGATGCCGGACTGGTTGGTCACCACCACGACCGGGATGCCGGCATTGTTGGCGGCGGCGATCGCCGGCAGCATCTGCGGCCGGAGCTCGATCTCGGCCGGATCGCTGGGATAGTCGGTATCGACATTGATGGTGCCGTCGCGATCGAGGAACAGCGCCGGCTGGCCGGCGGGAAAAACCCTGCCGCCTATCCGCTCCACCCACAGGCCCGGCTCGGCCAACGGGTGCGGCGCCTTGTCAGCCATTGCTGAGGCGCGCTTCCACCACCTCGCACAGGTGATGGTAGAGGCACAGATGCCCCTGCTGGATGATCGGCGTCGAGGTCGAGGGCACGTTGAGCAGGATGTCGGTGAGCGGCGCGAGCTTGCCGCCTGTGTCGCCTGTCAGGCTGATCACCGTCATGCCCATGGTCCGTGCCTGTTCGGCGGCCGCCAGGATGCTCGGCGAATTGCCGCTGGTCGAGATCGCCAGAAGCACGCCGCCGGCAGCGCCATGCGCCTCGACCTGGCGCGAAAAAACGGTGTCGAAGCCGTAATCATTACCCCAGGCGGTCAGCACCGCGGCATTGGCCGGCAGCGCGATGACATTGTAGCCCTTGCGCTCCTTGAGAAAGCGGCCGACCAGTTCGCCGGCGATGTGAATGGCGTCGCTGGCCGAACCGCCATTGCCGCAGATCAGCAGCGCCTTGCCCGACGAAAGGGCGGCGACGATCGCGCTCGCCGCACGTTCCATCGCGCCTGTGAGATCGCGCTCGACCAGCGCCGTGATCGCGGCCGCCGAGCGGACCAGGTAATCGTTCAGTTCGGACATGAAACCCTCAATTCTTGTTGCCGGCCGAGCGCAACCTGCCGATGGTGCCGGTCGTGCTCTTGCCGGCGACGAGATCGACCAGGACCACGCGCCCGCCGGCTTTCTGCACCACGTCCGCGCCGACCACGGTGTCGACCGTGTAGTCGGCGCCCTTGACGAGTATGTCGGGCAGAAGCGCCTCGATCAGCGCCAGCGGCGTGTCCTCGTCGAAGACCACCACCGCGTCGACCGACGCGAGCGCCGCCAGCACGCAGGCGCGGTCGTGCTGGTCGTTGACGGGCCGTTCCGGCCCCTTCAGCCGGCGCACCGAGGCATCGCTGTTGAGGCCGAGCACCAGCCGGTCGCACTGGCTGCGCGCCGCGTGCAGCAGGCTGACATGGCCGGCATGAAGGATGTCGAAACAGCCATTGGTGAAGCCGACGCTGAGGCCTTCCTCCTTCCACGCCGCCACCAGCCGTGCGGCCGATTTGGCGTCGAGGATGGCATCCCTGTGGACGCTCGGACCGTGCGATCGAAACAGCGCGCCGTTGAGTTCCTCGACCGTCAGCCGCGCCGTGCCTCGCTTGCCCACCACAACGCCGCCGGCTGCATTGGCGATCGAGGCGGCCGCGGCCGGATCGGCGCCGGCGGCAAGCGCCAGCGCGAAGGTCGCGATCACCGTATCGCCGGCGCCCGACACATCGAACACTTCGCGCGCCTGCGTGGCGATGTGGCGCGCCTCCGTCGGACCGACGACGCTCATGCCCTTTTCGCTGCGCGTGGCGACGACGAAGTCGAAGCCATGCGCCGCAAGCAGCTCGCGCGCCGCGGCCACGATCTCGTCATCGCTGAACACCGGCCGTTCGACCGCTTCGCCGAGTTCCTTGCGGTTGGGCGTGATGGCGGTCGCGCCGGCATAGCGTGCATAATCCCGGCCCTTCGGATCGACCAGCACCGGCTTTCCCGCCTCGCGGCAGATCGCGATCAATTCGCCGGCGACGCCGTCGAGCAGGATGCCCTTGCCGTAATCCGACAGGATGACGATGTCGGCGTGCGCCAGCGCGGCGCGGAAATGCCGGACCAGCGCCGCGCGCTCCGCCGCGCCGAGCGGCTTGATCTCTTCCTCGTCGAAGCGCAGCACCTGCTGGTTGAGCGCGCTGAAGCGGCTCTTGGACGACGTCATGCGGCCGCGCTCCCGCGCCAGGCCTGTCGTGTCGGCGCCAAGCTCGCCGAGCATGCGCACCAGGCTGTCGCCTGCCGTATCAGAGCCGATCACCGAGACCGGAATGGCGGCGGCGCCGAGCGAGATGATGTTGGCCACGACATTGCCGGCGCCGCCCATCGCCAGGCTCTCGCCGCGCCCATGGAGCACCGGGATCGGCGCTTCAGGCGAAATCCGCTCGATGATGCCGTTGACGAACCGGTCAAGGATGAGATCGCCGACCACCAGCACGGTGGCCTGGCCGAAGTGCGCGATGGCGCGGTGCAAGGGCTCGGGGGAAAGTGGGTCGTGCTTGGTCATGTCACTGGCAACGCGCAAAAACCGGTTTTGAAGATGCATGGAGGACAAATTGGCCGGGATCGGTCGTTCATGGCGATGCCGATATACCGCAATTCGAGCCAGCGCAACGCCGGCTGGCCTCGTCAACTCTTCTGCAAGGCGACATGGACGCCAAGCCCGACCAGCACCGCGCCGCCGGCTCGCTGCATCATGCGCTGGGCGCTGCTGGAGCGGCGCAGCCTGCCGATCACGGCACCAGCCAGGAACACGCAGACGATATCGGCCGAGGAGAACATCAGGTTGACTGTCGTGCCCAGCACGACGAATTGCAGCCAGACCGGGAATGCGGCAGAGGCATCGATGAACTGGGGCAGGAAGGCCATGAAGAAGATCGCGGTCTTCGGATTGAGCACCTCGACGGCGATGCTCTCGAAAAAGGCGCGGTAAGCCGATTTCCGCTCGATCGCCGGCAGTGCCATGTCGCCTTCCGCGCGCTTGCGGAACAGCGCCACACCGAGCCAGATCAGGTAGAGCGCGCCGACGAGCTTGACCGCCATGTAGAGCGGCGGCACGGCGTGGAAAAGCACGGACAGGCCGGCGGCGGCGGCAAAGACGTGAACATAGCCGCCCAGATGAATGCCGAGCGCCGCCGTCAGGCCGGACCAGCGGCCGCGCGCCATCGTCTGCGCGGCGGCATAGAGCATGGCCGGGCCTGGAATATAGGCGAAGATCGCGGTGGTGGCGAAAAACGCGACGAGCAGCTCTGTCGATGGCATTCCTGGCCCTCATGATCGCGTCCGGCGGCGCGAGCCGACTGAAGCGTCAGCTTTGCGGCGCCACTGTGGCGCGCTGTGCCGTGCAGGACAATCGCGGGCGGGTCCACCCCTCGATTGTTCTTGCGGATCCCAGTGCCGCCCGGCAACGCTGCTTTGTCGACAGCTTCGCAAGCCTCCCTTATAAGGGCCGGAATCGCAAGCAACCAGAGGCGTTCATGATCATCGTCACGGGCGGCGCCGGCATGATCGGCTCCAACATCGTCGCCGCGCTCAATTCGGAGGGCCACGACGACATTTTGGTCGTCGACGACCTGAGCGATGGCCACAAGATCGCCAACCTTGCTGACTTGCGGATCGCCGATTATCTCGACAAGGACGATTTCCTGGCCCGCCTCGAGGACGGCGGGCTCGGCCGCATCGAGGCCGTCTTCCATCAGGGCGCCTGCTCGACCACCACCGAATGGAACGGCAAGTTCATGATGGAGGTGAACTACGCCTATTCGAAGCGGCTGCTGCATGCCTGCCTGGCGCTGCGCGTGCCCTTCCTCTACGCCTCCTCGGCATCGGTCTATGGCGGCGGCTCCGAGTTCCGCGAGGACGCGGAGCTTGAGCGGCCGCTCAACGTCTACGCCTATTCAAAAAAGCTGTTCGATGACTATGTCAGGCGCAATGTCTTCGATACCGATCATTCGCAGGTCGCGGGCCTGCGCTACTTCAACGTCTATGGGCCGCGCGAGGCGCACAAGGACGCCATGGCCTCGGTCGCCTTTCATCTGTTCAACCAGGTCGGGCGTGGCGAGAATCCAAAGCTGTTCGGCGCCCATGACGGCTTTGGCCCCGGCGAGCAAAGCCGCGACTTCATTCATGTCGGCGATGTCGCCGATGTCAATCTGTGGCTGTGGAAGCGCGGCGCGAGCGGCATCTTCAACTGCGGCACCGGCCGGGCGCAACCCTTCCGCGCCATTGCCGAAACCGTCATCGACACGCTGGGCAAGGGCGAGATCGAGTACATCCCCTTTCCCGACCACCTCAAGGGCAGCTACCAGAGCTTCACGCAAGCTGATATGTCGCGTCTGCGCGCGGCCGGTTACAACGGGCAATTCCGCAGCGTCGAAACCGGCGTCAGAGACTATGTCGAATGGCTGAAAGCCCAGCGATCCTCGTGATCGGCCCACGCTGGGTGGGCGATATGGTGATGGCGCAGTGCCTGTTCTCGGCGCTGAAGGAGCTTCATCCAAATGCGGCGATCGACGTGCTGGCGCCAGCCTGGGCGGCCCCTTTGGTCAAGCGTATGCCTGAGGTCCGCCAGCAGATCGATTTCCCGCTGAAACCCGGCGCGCTCGAATTTGCACACCGCCGCCGCTTCGGCCGCCTGCTGCGCGGCCGTTACGACAGCGCCTATATCCTGCCGGGCAGTTGGAAGTCGGCGCTGATCCCGTTCTTTGCCCGCATTCCACGCCGTTTCGGCCATCTCAGGGAAATGCGCTACGGCCTGTTGACCGATATCGTTCCGCTGCCGGAGGCCGTGAAACGGCGCACCGCGCAGGCCTATTTCGGCCTTGCACGGGGTGGCGATTTTCGGGCGCCTCATCTGACGGTGGACGCCAAAAACCAGGCCACCCTGCTCGACCGTTTCGGCCTGGGGCCGCAGAAATTCGTGGCGCTGATGCCGGGTGCTGAGTTCGGCCCGGCCAAGCGCTGGCCGAGCGAACACTATGCCGGCCTTGCCCGGGAGTTCATGGCCAGAAGGTTCAAGGTCGCGCTGTTCGGGTCGAAGAACGACCGCGAGGTGACAGCGGAGATCGCAGCCCTCGCTCCTGGCGTGGTCGACTTGGCCGGCCAGACGCGGCTGGAGGACGCCATCGACCTGATCGCGGCCGCGCGGCTGGCGGTCTCCAACGACAGCGGGCTGATGCATGTTGCGGCGGCGGTCGGCACGCCGGTTGTCGCCGTCTATGGTTCGACCTCGCCACAGAACACGCCGCCGCTGGCCGAACGGCGCGAACTGGTCTGGCTCGGCCTGTCCTGCTCGCCCTGCCACCGCAAGATCTGTCCGCTCGGCCACCTCAATTGCCTGAAGACGCTCGAGGTCGCACGGGTCATGGCGGCGGCGGACCGGCTGCTGGACATCCCGGCCGGCGCATGAGGGTGCTGATCGTCAAGACATCGTCGATGGGCGACGTCGTCCACACCTTTCCGGCGCTCCAGGATGCGCGCCGCGCACGGCCCGATATTGCTTTCGACTGGTGCGTCGAGGAGGCTTTCGCCGGCATCGTCGCGCTGCACCCCGCAGTCGGAACCATCCACACGGTCGCCATCCGGCGTTGGCGAAAACATCTCTTCGACAAGGCCACCTGGCGCGAGGCGACCGCCTTGCGACGCGCCTTGCGTGCGTGCCGCTATGATCTGGTCATCGATGCGCAAGGCCTGTTGAAGTCGGCGCTGGTGGCCAGGCAGGCGAAAGCGCCGATCGCCGGCTTCGACCGCTCAAGCGCGCGCGAGCCTTCGGCAACGCTGCTTTACGACGTCGGCCACGCCGTCCCTCGCAACCTCCACGCCATCGAACGGACGCGGCGGCTTTTCGGGCTGGCATTGGGCTACCGGCCCGATCTTTCGATGCTGGATTCGGGCATTGTGCCGCCGCCCGGCAATCTGACCGGCATAGCCGGCAACACGGCCTTCCTGCTGCACGGCACCAGCCGCGAGGACAAGAAGTGGCCTGTTGAAGACTGGATCGAAACCGGCCGCCTGCTGGTTGAGCGCGGCATGACGCCGGTCACGACCTGGTCGGACGAGCGCGAACAGGCGGTGGCCGAAGCGATCGCCCGGGCAGTTCCATCGACGAGCATCGTGCCAAAATCACCATTGGCCGACATAGCGGCGATCCTGGGCAGCTCGAGGCTGGTAATCGGCGCCGACACGGGGCTCACGCATCTCGCCAGCGCCTTCGGCCTGCCGACGGTCGCGGTGTTTTTGGCCACGGAGCCGGGTTTGACCGGCCCGCGCGGCCCCTATGCATCGACGCTGCAGGCCGCGCCCGGTGAGCGAGTGTCGCCCGCGAGGGTGGTGGCTGAGGCTGAGAGGCTGCTGGAGCACCAGACGCATGGCCAGGCCGGCGCTGGCAAGAACTGATCTATTCAATCGGAAAGCTGGCGCTGCCCCTCATCGCCCTGCCGGGGAGAAGGACACCTTCACCGATGATTGCGCCAATTTTAAGCGTTTGCAGAATAGACGCCGACTTCGCGTTCAGCCGTCTTCTCCCCGTCACTATACGGGGAGAAGGTGCCGGCAGGCGGATGAGGGGCGGCGCCAACCTTGGCTAAAAACGCGCAGATCAGCGCCCCTCGAACTCCTTAGATAAACTGCACCTGTACGATCTCGTAGCCCCTTGCACCACCCGGCGCGTTGACCTCGATGGCGTCGCCGACTTCCTTGCCGATGAGCGCCCGCGCGATCGGCGAGGAGATCGAGATGCGGCCGGACTTCACGTCCGCCTCCTGATCGCCGACGATCTGGTAGGTCTTCTTCTCCTCGGTGTCCTCGTCGACCAGCACCACGGTGGCGCCGAACTTGACCTTGTCGCCGCTGAGCTTGGTGACATCGATGACTTCGGCCCGGGCGATGAGATCCTCGAGCTCGTTGACACGGCCCTCATTGAGGCTCTGTGCCTCTTTGGCGGCATGGTATTCGGCATTTTCGGATAGGTCGCCGTGCGAGCGCGCTTCGGAGATCGCCTCGATGATGCGCGGCCGCTCCTCCTGCTGGCGCCAGCGCAGTTCTTCCTTCAATGACGCGAACCCCTCGCCTGTCATCGGGACCTTGTTCATGATACCTGACCTTTCCTGCCGCCACCCCCGCATTTCGGGGAAAGCCTTATCGATGGTGCAAAAAGAAAACGGTCCGGCAGCCTCGGGCTAACGGAACCGTTCACCGCAATTTCCCTGAATATAGCAATCTTTGCGGGCTTTTCACGCCCAAAAATCGGTTTCTGAAGAAATCATCACCGTTTTCGCGCGCGCCGTCGCAGGAGCCGGCATGGCAACAAAAAACCGGCCGTGATTGCTCGCGGCCGGTTCGAAAAGGCATTGAGGGGGTCAGCTCCTCATGAAATGGTCGATCTGTTCGGCCAGCATGCCGTATTCGCGTGAACCCTTGCCGGTTCGCTTTTCGATCTCCATCAGCTGTTGCTGGGCGCCGGCCAGGTCGCCGATCTGGAGATGGGCTTCGCCGAGATATTCGCGCACCAGCGTGTAGTTGGGATCGATGCGCAGCGCTTCCTCGTAATAGCCGAGGCCAACGGCGACGCGGCCGGAATGGCGGTGCGAATAGCCGAGATAGTTGAGGATGCGCGGGTCCTGCTTGTTGGCGGCGAGGCTGAGCACGGCGATCGCCTCGTCATAGCGGCCGGCCATCGCCAGGTCATGCCCGGCATCATAGATGCTGTCGTCGTCCAGCATGCCTTCCTGGGGTGCGACGCACTTGTTCTTCTTCTTGTCCCAGACCATGCCTTTCTTGCATTTGGTGGTCGTACTGGTGTCGTCACCGCTGCCTGCGGCAAACACCGGAACGGCAAGGAACTGCAGAGCGAGAAGCGCGCTCGCCGCCTGGATCAGCACTCTTTTATGCATCGGAGCCTCCTGGAGGGGTGAGAATGCAACACTAACGCAGCGTGTCGGCGGTTTCATCCCGGAAAAAAGCAAGGGGCTAACATGAGGTGACGGATGCTCGAAATCCGCTATCATCGGCGGCGATGAAAGCTGAGCCAGCGGAGACCGCCAGTGCAGCGACGGCTTGAAAAGAACTGGGATTTGACGATCGGGCCCGACACCGTGCGGCTGTTCATCCTCAAATGCAAGGCGTTGAGCGCCGCCATCAATGAAGACTATGCCGACGGCGCCGAACACGAAATCGAGTTCGATGGAAACACCCGTGACAATCATCATCATGACGGACTCGCCGAGGAAAGCTCGGAAAACCTGACCGAAGAGGAACTGCGCGAGCTGATCAACGACCTCAATGTCGACGAGGCGGCCGAGCTCGTCGCGCTCGCTTGGGTCGGCCGTGGCGACTACGATGCCTCGGAATGGGCCGACGCCGTCGCCGCCGCGCGCGAGCGCGCCAACAAGCACACGGCCAAATACCTGCTCGGCTTGCCGTTGCTCGCCGATTGGCTGGAGGAAGGGCTGGAAGCGATCGGTGCGTAACGCGCTGGTAATCGATTGTGATCGGGCCTAAGCGCCTTCCAGGCAACTTCGAGCATCCCGGCACCGTTTCGAGGCGATGGCAACACTGAGCTTTTCCCGAAAATACAGGATTGCATTGGTCATGGTCGTGACAGCACTGCTGGTGACGCCGGCCGATGCCAGGCATCGTCACAGGCATCACGAGCCGCTTTCACCACGGGTGGAACAGCCGCTGACGCCGCGGGTTGACCGGCCGCTGAAACCGCGCGGCGAAAGGCATCGCAAGCCGAAGCCGGCACGGCAGAGGACGCAAAATCCGAAGCCGGTACGTGCGGATGTCCCCGTGCCTGAACCGCGCCCCGCTGACGCGCCAGAGGCGACAGAACCGAACACGCAAAATCCAGCCGCAACATCCGACCGGTTTCAGGAGGAAGGATCCCCTCGGAAGCAACAAGCCCGGCCCGAGCCGCCAGCCGATGCGAAAGGCGAACCGGAGCCGCCAGCCGTGGCGCCGACGCCGACACAAAGGCCTGAGACTGCGGAACCGGAGGTTGAGCCGCCGGCCCTCGCCCCGCCACCGCCGCCAAAGCCGGCGGACGCGGACAAAAAGGAGATGCTTCCCGATCCGCGTTCGGCTGACCTGCCAGACGCGAAAATGCCTGCCGAGGAAGTCGCCTGCCGCGAGCGGCTGAGGGGTCTCGGTGTCGAATTCGAGGAGCACAAGGCTGAAAGCGATCGCGATATCGGCTGTTCGATCCCCTATCCCCTGGTGCTGAAGAGCCTTGGCAAGTCGATCGCCATTGCCCCGGGCGCCGAGCTCAATTGCGCAATGGCCGAGGCGGCGGCACGCTTTGCCGGCAACGTCATCCAGCCGGCGGCGAAAGCCGAATTCGGCACCGACCTGAAATCGATCGGCCAGGCATCGGCCTTTGTGTGCCGGCCACGCAACGGCACGCGCAAACTGTCCGAACATGCCTTCGGCAATGCGCTCGATATTGCCAGCTTCACACTTGCGGACGGCAGGACGATCGAGGTCGGCCCGGCGCCACCGGACAAGGACGCCAAATTCCTCGACGCGGTGCGCAAGGCCGCCTGCGGGCCGTTCAAGACCGTGCTGGGCCCGGGCAGCGATGCCGATCATTCGCTGCATTTGCACCTCGACCTCGAGCCGCGCCGCCACGGCGGTACCTTCTGCCAGTAGGGCCGGCTCAGAAGCGATGCCGCAATTCGGCCGCAGGCATGAACGCCGGCGCTGATTTTTCCTTTACCGTTGATCGTTAAAATCCCGCCTATCGGGAAAGGGACTGCCGATGGACGGGATATTTCGTGCCGCGCTGGCGCTTGCGCGGCAATCGAAACGCGCGCGCGCCGCTGCCGGCGGGGTGGCCGCCCTGCTTGCGCTGGCCGCGGTGTCGGCCTGCAACACCGGCAACGTGCTGGCACTGGAGCCGGCCGTCGATGTCGGCGCGCAGACCGCGGCCGTGCCGCAATATTCAGGCATGCAGCGGCTGGTTCCTTCCAATCCCTACATGACGCAGGCCGCCTATCCACGCATGGACGAGCCGATGTCGCCGGTCGAGCAGATGCCGGCCAGCGAGACCGACTGCCGTCAGCAGCTGAGGCGCCTCGGCGTCACCTTCACCGACCTGGCGCCGATCCATGAAGGCCAGTGCGGCATCGACTATCCGGTGAAGGTTTCGGCCATCGGCAGCGTCGAGATGAAGCCCGCCGCGACGCTGACCTGCGACATGGCCGCCAGCTTCGCCGCGTGGACGAAGAACGAGCTCGTTCCTTCCGCCCGCTGGCGCTACTTCTCCGGCGTCAGGACCATCCACCAGGGTTCCAGCTATTCCTGCCGCAACATCGCCGGCGAAGGCGTGCTGTCGGAACACGGCAAGGGCAACGCGCTCGACGTGATGAGCATCGAACTCAACAATGGCGACGACATCGACGTGCGCAAGCCCGGCCTGTTCGCCTTCCGCACCCGCGGCTTCCTCAACAATGTGCGCGCCGACGGCTGCCAGTATTTCACCACCGTGCTCGGCCCCGGCTACAATTACGACCACCGCAACCATTTCCACTTCGACATCAAGAACCGCAAGAGCGGCTATCGCGCCTGCCGCTGATCCCTTTGCCTGGCGGCGGCTTCGCCGCGTACAGTGACGTCGTAGAACTCGAGCGGCATCGATGAGCCAACGAAGCTTCCGACGACGCGCTGCGACCTGGCTGGTGTTGCTTCTGGCGACCTATCTGGTGCTGGCCTATGTCGCCGCGCCGGAATTCTGGACGTTTCGCGATCGCGGCTTTCGCAGCCAAAGCTTCGAGATGGTGACGCACACCCCGCAAGGCATTCCGGGCGACCCGATCAATGTCGGCCTGATCGGCACGCAAAAGGAGGTTGTCCATGCCTTCGCCGTCGCTGGCTGGGACACGGCCGACGCCGTGACGCTGAGAACCGCGATCGACATTGGCGAAAGCGTCTTGTTTTCGCGCCCCTATCCGGACGCGCCGGTGAGCCGGCTGCTGTTCGAAGGCCGCGCTCAGGATCTTGCCTTCGAGAAGCCGGTAGGTGGCAGCGCCGACCGCCGTCACCATGTGCGCTTCTGGCAGACTGATGCCACCGGCGACGACGGCCGTCCGCTATGGCTGGGCTCGGCCAGTTTCGACCGTGGCGTGGGCCTGAGCCAGGACACCGGCGCCATCACCCATCATATCGGCCCCGACATCGACGCCGAACGCGACTTTCTTATCCAGGATTTGACCGCCGCCGGAATGCTGATCTCAACCAGCGACCTGGAAGGCATCGGCGCCACCACGCACGGGCGCAATGGCGGCGGCGACCCCTATTTCACCGACGGCAAGGCCGTGCTCGGCGTGCTGAAGCAACTGCCGTGATGCCTGAAGTCAGCTCGTGGCGACCACGACCTTGCCGAACGGTCCCTTCTCCAGATGCTGGAAGGCCTGCTCCACCTCCTCGAAGCCGAAGACCTTGTCGACCACCGGCCGGATGCCGAGCACCTCGATCGCCTGGTTCATCCGCTCGAAGGCGCGGCGATGACCGATCGATATCCCTTGCACGACGATGCGATTGCGCAGGAACGGCACGACCGGAAAGCTGAGTTCCATCGAGCCCAGCAGGCCGATGACCGACAGGCGGCCGTCGGCGGCCAGGGCATCGAGCGATCGCCGCGCATTGTCGCCGCCGACCATCTCCAGGATATGGTTGACGCCGGTTCCACCCGTCAGGTCACGCGCGGCTTCGTCCCATGCCGGCTGGGTGCGGTAGTTGATCACTTGCCAGGCGCCGAGTTTCCTGGCCCGTTCGAGCTTGTCGTCGCTGCTCGAGGTGACGATGGCGCGCAGGCCGAAAGCAGCCGCGAATTGCAGTGCAAACAGCGACACGCCGCCGGTGCCCTGGATGAGAACGGTCTGGCCGGGCACCGGCTTCGTCGCCTCCGCCAACGCAAACCACGCCGTCAGCGCCGCGATCGGCAGCGTCGAGGCCTCGGCGTCGCTGAGCGAAGGCGGCGCCAGCACGACGGCATCCTCGTGAAGCAGCACGTAGTCGGACAAGGTGCCGGGCAGTGACAATCCCAGCGTGTGCTGGTGAAGCACCGGCGGCGCATCGCCGTCAGGCCAGTCGGCGATCACTTGGCCCAGCACGCGTTGCCCGGCCTGGAAGCGGCTGACGCCGCCGCCGACCGCCACGACCTCGCCCACCGCATCCGATGTCGGCACGAAGGGAAAGACGAGGTCCGGGATCAGCACCCCGTCTAGGATCATTCGATCCTTGTAATTCAGCGATATGGCCTTGATCCGCACCAGCAGCTCATGAGGCCCGGGTGCGGGTATCTTTCCCTGCGCCGCTTGCAGCTTGGACAGGCCAAAACCGGTCATTTGCCAGGATCTGTTGATGTCTCTGTTCATCTCGTCTGCTCCGGATTGAGTTGCTGGCGAGATCTTTACGTCATTCCACTATGGAAAAAAGTGCTTCTATGTGGCATAATTGGAAACGAATTGAAGATCATTATTCTACAATAGGGGCACAGCCATGGAATCCGCCGATCTGCAGGGCATTGTCGCCTTCGTTCAAACGATCGAAGCCGGCAGCTTCACCAGTGCGGGAGAACGGCTGCGCGTGACGAAATCGGCGGTCGGCAAATCGATCGCACAGCTGGAGCATCGGCTTGGCGTGCGTCTGCTCAATCGCACCACCCGCAGCCTGAGCCCGACAAGCGAAGGCCTCAGCTATTACGAAGCCTGCGTCAGGGCGCTGTCCGAAATCGAAGCCGCCCAGTCGCTGCTTGCCTCGCACCGGCAAGTGCCCTCGGGCCGGCTTCGGGTCGATTTGCCGTCGGCCTTCGGCCAGCGCTGCGTTGCCCCAGTTTTGTTCGACATTTCCAAGCGCTTCCCCGATCTGGCGATGGAGATCTCCTTCAACGACCGTCGCGTCGATCTCATCGAAGAAGGCATCGACCTGGCAGTTCGCATGGGCGAGCTCGACGACAGCCTGTCGCTCGCGGCGCGGCGGCTCTATGTCCAACGCTCGTGCGTATTGGCCGCCCCCGCCTACCTCGAGGAGCACGGCAGGCCGCGAACGATCGAGGAGCTCGCCGCTCATAAGCTGATCGGCTACACCCGTAACGGCGTCGCCCATCCCTGGACCATAAGGCACGCCGACGGCCAAATCGGAAAGTTCACACCGCGGGCAAGGCTGGTCCTCGACAATGGCGAGCCGATGCTCGACGCCGCCCTTGCCGGCTGCGGCATCACCTTCCTGCCGACATGGTTGGCGGCGGACAGCCTCAGGAGCGGTGCGCTCGAAATGGTGCTGTCGGACCGCCTCGTCGAAAACATTGCCGTCCACGCCGTTTGGCCGGTGACGCGAGCAGTGACGCCGAAGGTCCGCGTCGTAGTCGATGCGCTGGTCGAGCATTTTTCGGCGCCGCCCTGGGATGCCGCCTGACGGGGCCGCATGCGCTGTCATCTTCCTGAAAACGGCTGCTGACTATTTTCCAATCCAGCACGGCAATGCTATTGACCCCTGATGCTATATGTTGAAATCGCCACCGTGGTCGTCCTCATCTGCGTGAACGGCCTTCTGGCAATGTCCGAGCTTGCCATCGTCTCGTCGCGGCCGGCCCGCCTCAAGGCAATGATCGATCGCGAGGTTAAGGGCGCCGGCCGGGCGCTTGCGCTTGGCTCCAACCCCGGCAAGTTCCTGTCCTCGGTACAGATCGGCATCACCCTGGTCGGCGTGCTGTCCGGCGCCTTTTCCGGCGCCACGCTCGGCGAAAGGCTGGCGCAGTTCCTGGCCTCGAACGGCATCCGCGAAAACATCGCCGATCCGCTCGGCGTCGGCATCGTCGTGGCCATCATCACCTATGCCTCGCTGATCATCGGTGAGCTCGTGCCCAAGCAGATCGCGCTGCGCGACCCCGAGCGGGTCGCCGTGCGCGCCGCCCCGGCCATGACCGTCCTCGCCACCGTCTCGGCGCCGCTGGTCTTCCTGCTCGATATTTCGGGCCGCGCCGTGCTTTGGCTGCTCGGCCAGCGCGGCGAGAGCGAGGAGAAGGTTACCGACGAGGAGATCAAGATGCTGGTCGCCGAGGCCGAGCATCACGGCACCATCGAATCCGACGAGCGCCGCATGATCGCCGGCGTCATGCGGCTTGGCGATCGCGCCGTGCGCGCCGTCATGACGCCGCGCACCGAGGTCGACTGGATCAATCTCCAGTCCGACGATGCCACCATCCGCAAGCTCCTGATGGACACGCAGCATTCGCGCCTGCCCGCCGGCGACGGCGGCGTCGACGCCATGATCGGCGTCGTCCAGACGCGCGACGTGCTGGCGGCGCTGCTTGGCGGCCGTGCGCTCGACCCGCGCCGGCACGTGCGCACCGCGCCCATCGTGCACGATCAGGCCGACGCGCTCGACGTGCTGCAGACGCTGAAGGAATCCGACGTGCCGATGGCGCTGGTGCATGACGAATACGGCCATTTCGAAGGCATCGTCACACCCGCCGACATTCTGGAGGCCATCACCGGCGTCTTCCGTTCGGACCTCGAAGCCGGCGAGGAAGAGAATGCCGTCAAGCGTGACGACGGCTCATGGCTGCTTGCCGGCTATATGCAGGCCGACGAGATGGCCGAGGTGCTGGGCATCGACCTGCCGGAAAACCGCGACTACGAGACCGTCGCCGGCTATGTGCTGTCGCACATGCACCATCTGCCGGCGACCGGCGAATGCGTCGACGCGCAAGGCTGGCGCTTCGAGGTGGTCGATCTCGACGGCCGCCGCATCGACAAGCTGATCGCCACGCGCCTGCCCAGCGGCCACCGCGAAGTGGTGCGCTGACTGTTCCAACGTTGCCTCGGGCCAAGAGCCATGGGCGTCGGCCGATCGATCTACCGGTCCGCGCCTACTGCTCCGTGAAGGCGCGGGCGAACGAATCGAGCATCGGCCGTGCGAGATATTCCAGGAAAGTCCGGTCGCCAGTGTTGATGAACGTCTCGACCGGCGTCCCGGGATAGAGCTGTTCGGGCCTCACGCGGGATGGCAGGGCATCGATCTTCAGCTTCGCCCGGAAATAGGGTTCACGCGTAGCCTCGTCGATCAGCCGATCCGCGGAAATCTGTGTCACGGTGGCTGGAACCTCGGGCGTGAGCCGCGTGTTCAAGGCGGACAATCGTAGTTTCGCCGGCTGGCCGACGCGCACCTGATCGATGTCCTTCGGCCGCAGCTTCGCGTCGACGACCAATCCCGATGTCGTCGGCAGGATTTCCATGATCTTTTCGCCCGGAGCAATCACGCTGCCCTTGGAATTGTAGGTCGACGCCACCACGATGCCCGCTGCCGGCGCCTTGATTGTCGTGCGCCGCAGCACCGCCGCGGCCGCCCTGATCTGTTCCTCGACATCGGCCAGGTTGGAGCGAACCTTGTCCAGCTTCGTCAGCGCCTCCTCCACCCGTTGCGTGGTCAAGCGCTCGGTCTGCTCCTGCGCCTCGACGATCTGGGTGCTGGCCGATGCAAGACTGGCCTCCAGTGCCCCCGCCTGGCCGACGAGGTCGGCTTCGCTGCGCAGGAGCTGGGAGTATTCGGTGCGGTTGGTCAGGCCCTTGTCCAAAAGGCTGGTCTTGATGCCGAGCTCCTTCTTCACCACCTCGACCTGCTGCTGGATGGCTTGTTTCTGGGCGTCCAATCCCACGACGGACTGCCGATGCATGGCGACCCGCTGCGCGAGGATCGATCGTTCCGACCGGAACCGGGCGAGCCTGGCGTCGAATTCCTTCTGCTGTTCCCGAACCAACATTTCGAAATCGTGCTGAAGCGGCGCCGGCGCCGCTGTTGTGATCGGCGCCAGCCTGTCCAGCCCGTCCCGCTCCGCCTCCAGCCGCGCCGCGCTTGCCCTGAGCGCGATCGACTGCCTCGTCAGCCGGTTGAGCTCGGCCTGCGCGGCGGTTGGATCCAGCACGATCAGGTCCTGCGCCTGCCGCACGCGATCGCCTTCGTGGACGAGCAACTCTTGGACGATGCCCCCCTCGGGGTGCTGGATGAGGATGTTCCCGCCCATCGCCGAGATCGTGCCTTGCGTGATCACCGCTCCGGACAAGGGGGCATAGGCCGCCCAATAACCGAAGCAACCTGCAAATACCGCTATCGC
Organism: Mesorhizobium sp. B2-6-4; assembly: GCF_006441495.1. NCBI lineage: Bacteria > Pseudomonadati > Pseudomonadota > Alphaproteobacteria > Hyphomicrobiales > Phyllobacteriaceae > Mesorhizobium > Mesorhizobium sp. B2-6-4. Next base: position 192,589 of record NZ_VFUE01000007.1, on the reverse strand, counting down.
AGCATAGCCGGCCAATGCCACGCGTCCTGTGTCGGTGCGCGGGCTGCATTCCTCGGCGAGGCTGTGCACTGTCATCATTTACGATCCAAAGCGGGTGTTTTGCGGGGCACTGCGGAGGGTCGTGGCGAACGACCCCGTCACCACCGTATTCTGCCGGGAAGAATTGCCGGCGAGCGGCTGCCGCAGCAACTCGCTGCTCGGGCCGAAGGCTTCGATCGCGCCGTCGCGCAGCAGCATCACGCGGTCGCAGGCCGCTGCGATCGAAGGGCGGTGCGTGATCACGATCAAGGTAATCCCCGCCGACCGCGCATCCGAGAGCACCGCTTCGAGCGCCGCCTCGCCGGCGCCGTCGAGATGGGCGTTGGGCTCGTCCAGAACGAGAATTCTGGGGTTGCCGTACAGGGCGCGCGCCAGCCCGATCCTTTGGCGCTCGCCGCCCGACAGCGCCCTGTCAGAGAGACCGATCATCGTCTGGTAGCCGTCGCGCTGCGTCAAAATCAGTTCATGGGCCTGGGCACGCTTTGCCGCCTCGACGATCGAGGCGTCATCCGCGTCGGGGTCGAAGCGGCCGACGTTCTCCGCGATCGATCCCGGGAACAGTTCCACCTCCTGCGCGAGATAGCCGATATGCCTTCCAAGCTGCTTTTCGTCCCAGGTCCTGAGATCGGCACCGTCGATCCTGACCGAGCCGCTGACCGGTTGGAGCGCACCGACAAGCAATCTGGCGAGCGTCGATTTGCCGGCTCCGCTCGGGCCGACGATCGCCACCGCCTCGCAGGCCCCGATGTGGAAATTCAGCCTCTTGACGATGGGCGGACCGCCGGGCGTATTCGGCGCGACGTAGATCAGATCCTGCGCCGAAATCGCGCCTGACGGATCAGGCAAGGCCAGTTTTTGCACCGCGGACGGACGTGCCGAAAGGGTTGCCTCCAGCCGTTTCCACGATCGTCTGGCGTCGACGATCTGCCGCCACGAGCCGATCAGTTGGTCGAGCGGCTGCAGCGCGCGCGACGATACCAGGGAAGACGCGAATATCATCCCGGCCGTCATCTTGCCTTGCAGGACCAGCCACGCACCCACGCCCAGTATCGCCAGCTGCAGCATCATCCGCACCGCCCGCGACGTTCCGCTGAAGATCGCATTAGCCGTCGACGCGCGGTCGTGAACGATCAGCGCTTCGGCGACGTGCTTTCCCCACGCCCGCGCGGCGTTCTGGACCATGCCCATGGCGCGCAGCGTCTCGGCGTCGCGGGCAAAGGCCTGCTCCGACTGGCTGGCGACCGCCGAACGTCGTGAAAACAAGGCGTCGTTCCTGCCGATGGCAAGCTGGGTTGCCATGACCAGTGCAAGCAGCATCGCCACGCCAGCCAAGGTGAGCCAGAACAGGACGGGATGGATCAGGTAGAGCAGTCCGAGGAAGAACGGAGCAAACGGCAGGTCGAACAGGACCGCCACGCCGCGCGACCTGATGAAGGCGCATACCGAGGCGAGATCGCGCAATGGCGACAGGCCTGCGGAGGCATGGTTGGCCGCGAGCGAAGCGGCGAACGTCTCCGTCCCGAGCTTGCTGTCGATGCTGGCCGCGACGCGCTGCGTGTAAATGGAGCGCACCGCGTCCAGAAAGCCCAGAAAGACCAGCGCGAGAACCGCGATGACCGACAGGTAGACAAGCGTCTCGACGTTGGAGGAAGGCAGGACCCGATCATAAACCTGCAACAGATAGAGCGGGATCACCAGCAGCAGGACGTTGATCAGCAACGAGAAAACGCCGACATCGGCGATGGCGCGCCACAACACCGCCCGCAGACCTGACTGTCCCATCATTCCCGCGCTCCCTTGGCGGTTCATGTCCCGAGACATCGGCGCTCAGACCGAGTGGTCGCCCGCGACGTCCAGGGGGTGGTGCTGCAGGTCATCCAGCGTATAGGCGCGGATATAGTCGATCTTCATCTCCGCCGGCGTGGCGAGATGGTCGGGAGGCGCGCCGGCAAAACCGCCGACGGCTAGATCGGCCAGCATGTACATGGGCGTGTGCATGTCGGACGGCGTCGCGGCTTCGGCGACCTTTACGCCGTCATAGGTCCAGACGAGCGTATCCGGTGTCCACAGCAGGCCATAGGTATGGAAGCCGTCGGTGTCCGAAACATTCACCGAGGAAGAGACCTTGGTGTGCTGTCCCGTCTCGTTCGTGTGCGCCGTCATGATGAGCGTGTTCGGATCCTGCCCGCGCGCTTCCAGGACGTCCAGTTCCGGCGGCCACGAGCCGTCTTCCGGCAGCAGCCAGAAGGCCGGCCAGGCTCCGGCCGTTTCGGGCAGGTCCGCCCGCATTTCGAAATAGCCGTAGGTCTGCGAGAAGCTTTCGTGGGTCGTCAGGATGCCCGAGGTGTATTCGTAATTGTTGATCAGTGGCTTGATGTCTTCGGGCGCTTGCGCCGCAGTGATGGTGAGCACCCCGTTTTCCACGCTGAACGGGTGGACTGAGCTGGTCGGGCCGTAATTGGCGTCGATGTACCATTGCAGCTCCCCATTGCTGCTCAACGTGCTTCCGTTCGGCGCTCCCCACCAGAAGTTGGAATTCCAGGTGCCATCATGGCCGTTCCAAAGGCTGAGCGTGTTGAAGTCGTCGGAAAAGGACAGCGTCATTCCGGACTTGTCGATCGGCAGTTCGAACTGGCTGGGCGCCAGCTTGTCCACCGTCGTGTTGTTGAAGACCAGCACCTCGTCGGATCCGAGGTTCAGCAGAAGGTTCGATCCTGCCTGGGTCATATGTGCCTTGACGTCGTCGAAAGACATGAAGTCGTAGCCATTGAGGCGGACCGTGTCGTCCGCGCCGAAATCGGTGATCAGGTCGCTTCCATTGCCCTTGGTGATGATGAAAGTGTCGGCGCCGCTGCCGCCGATCAGCACGTCGTTGCCCTGACCGCCATCCAGCGTCTGATGGCCCGAGCCACCCTTGATGATGTTGTCCAACGCATTTCCGAACGCATAGCGATTGTTGCCGGTGACGACGAGATTCTCGAAATTGTCGGGGAGCTTGTAGCTCATCCATGTGTCGATCGTGTCGATGCCAGTCCCGGGATCCTCAACCACCTTGTTGTTGGTGGAATAGAGGTGATAGTAGTCGTCGCCCGCGCCGCCATAGATGGTGACGTTGACGCTGGCGTCCCCCCAGAAGGAGTCGTTGCCGGAGGTGCCGTGCAATTCCGGCCCGGATCCGGTCGCCGAGAACCAATGGGTGGACGTGCCCGTGTAGGGGAGAGGGATGCCTTTGGCGTTCACGACGGTGCTCATCAGGAAATCCTTTCCTCGCGCCTGTTCAGGTCATTCGAAACGGCAACCGCTTACGGAGCAACGTTGCCATGCACGATGTCGTTCCAGGAGCTTGCCACACAGTTCAGCATTACATCGACTGTTGGGTGACATTTTTCGAAACGAAAGCACTAGAGGCCAAGAAATGGTCTATAAATCGTAATGAAGTCAGTAAAACTTTTAATAAAATTTTCGCTTATACCGAGAAAACGGCGATATACTTGCTGCCACGCCTGGCGTAGGTCACAAAAAAGCGATTCCGGCTTTCTGGCGGGCCGTAACATTGCCGCTCTGGAGCGATGGGCGAATTCGAGGGCTGGCGCATCGAGCGAGGGAACAGGCCTCGGGCCGGCGGCGCAGTGCCTGCTATTTGTCGCAGGGGAACACCGTCAAACCGCGGCTTCGATCGGTTCGGAAAGCTTCGGGTTCGAGCGCGAGGCGATCAGGCAACTGGCCACGATGAGGCCCGCTCCCGCCAGCGTGGTCCAGGTCACCGCCTCGTCGAAGAAGAACCACCCAAGCGCAATCGCCCAGATGAAGGCGGAGTATTCGGTCGGGATCAGATATTGCGCTTCGGCGCGCGCGTAGGCCCAGCTCATCAGGAATTGGCCGGCGAGCGAAAGCGCCGTCACCCCGGCGAGAGGAAGCCAGAGCTCGCTTGGCAGCGCAATGGCAAGCCAGGGTGCCGCGAGACCGAGGATGACGGCAACGCAAAGGTTCTGGAACAGCATGATTTCGATCGGCTTGGCCAGCAGCGCCTGTTGCCGCGCGAGGATCAGATTGTAGGCGTAGAACACCGTCGATACCAGCACGGCGGCCGTGCCGAGCAGGGCATCCTCGGCATAGGTCGCATGCCCGAACTGTCCGGCTATTATGATTGCGACGCCGGCAATGCCGGCCAGCGATGCCCAGATCGCCTGTCGCTGTATCCGTTCGCCCAGCAACAGTGCGGCCAGCAGGAGCGCAAACAGCGGCGCCACGAAACTGAGGCCGATCGCCTCCGCCAGCGGCAGCCTGGCAAGCCCCCAGAAGAACGACAGCAAGACAATGCCGACAACAACGGCACGCAGCGCATGCAGCCTCAACACGGAAAGGGCGGGAAATGAACGCGACCCTGCCGACCAGCCGGCGCCCGCGACCACGGTTGCCAGCATGCTGCGCCATAGCACCGTGTTGTAGACGCCCACGGCAATGACCAGAACCTTCATCGCCGCATCCATCCCCGACAGAAGGAAGATGCCGAGCGCGCACACCAGCACCGGGATCATGGGGGAAACGACGCCTGCCAGGCTGGATGACTTCACGGGGCTTTGCTCATGTGATGGATCGCGGCCGGATATATCAGGGCAGAACGGCCGAGCCAGATGGCAGCTCCGCCCATATGGAGGGCCAACCCGTATCGGTCCGGCATCGCGCGAAAGCAACCTTCACAGCTCCACGCCTCAGCCCGGATACGATGCTGAATCCGCTGTCTTGCTCACTTCCGCTGCCCCGAACGCCGATGAAAACAGATGAACTCCCAAGCTTGGCCGGCGTTCCCCGCGCATGATGCGGAAACTCTTCGTGTTTGGTACCTTGAAGAAAGGCTTTCCCCTTCACGGCGAGGGTTTGTCCGAAGCCGCATTTCTGGGCGCCTACAGGACGCGAGAGCGCTTCCCGATGCTGATCGCTGGACCTCGCTTCGCTCCGATGATGTTCAATGAACCAGGCGTCGGCTTCCAGGTCGGCGGCGAACTCTACGCCGTGGACGATCGCGCCTTGGCAAACCTCGACAGGATCGAATCCGTTGGCAAGCCCGGAAATTTGCGCGTGCTGATCGAAGCAGAGCCTGTCGATGGCGGGCCGCCTGTCTCGGCGTATCTACATGAAATCCCGGCATCTCGCCGCGCCGATCCACTCCCGATATCTCAAAGACTACAATGATCGGCGCTTCGCGCTTTCATGGGGTGGCTAGAACAACTCCAGGAAACGTGCATGGCGTTTCCCGCCTGGTTCGGCTTTTCTGCGACGCCAAGTGGTTTCACCTCGCCACTGATGCTCCGGCACGTTTTAGCGCCAAGGGATTTTGAGCTAAGGTGACGCATCACCGATACGGCATAGAGCATTCTCATGACTGAACGTACCGGCGCCGGAGGCAGCAACACGGCAGTCGCAAGCGATCCTGCCGACGACGATCCTCGCCTGGCATTTATCTATCAGGAGGCAGTGCGAGGCCTCAATCATCAGCAGAATCTCGTCGAGAACATGAACACGCGCGCGGGCAGCCTCATCTTCGCCACCGCGTTTGTAAACTCGTTGCTTGGCGCAAGGGCGCTTTCCGACGGGCTCGGGCTCTGGGATTGGATCGCAGTGGCCCTGCTGTTCGGCATTGGCGGACTGATCGTCTTCCTGCTTTGGCCCTATCACAAATACACGTTCCGCTTCGATCCGGAAGAGCTGCTCCATCACTATGTCGATGGCGACAGGCCGCTGAAGATATCGGCCATGCAGCGCGCGCTTGCCCTTCGCATCAAGGCCGACATGGCCAGCAACTGGCGCATCATCCAGCGGCTTCGGGTAGCATTGCAGATCGCGCTGGTTCTTTTGTTGTTCGATATCCTGGCCTGGCTTTTCGCCGTCGCCGGCGTTTGACACGCACGATTTTGGGCCGAAGGCTATTTCTATCCCCAGCGGATTGCGCGGCAGCCCGACGCTAGGGTATCAGCACGACCTTGCCGATCGAGCGGTGCTCTTCGAGCAGGCGATGCGCCTCGCCGGCTTGGTCGAGCGGAAAGCGCCCACCAGTCGTGACGACAATGTCGCCGCTGGCAGCCAGATCGAAAAGCTCCGAAAGGCTCGCTCTCAGCACTCCAGGGGACAGCAGCGGGAGCAGCGCGAAGCCCTTCAACGACTGATTCCTGCCGATCATCGCCTCCAGCCGGGCAACGCCAAGCGCATAGCGGCCAAGTGCTGCAAACACGAGCTCGCCACCGGGCGCCAGGATATCGAGGAAGTCCCCGGTCATCGCTCCGCCGACGGTGTCATAGATCGTATCGAGACCACCCTGCGCGGCGTCTCTGGTTTCGGCCACCCAGTCTCCGGAATGACGATCGATGGCGATGTCGGCACCGTGCGACATGGCGACGTCGAGCTTGGCCTTGCCGCCGGCGAGCCCAATGACCCGGCGCGCGCCTTGGCGCTTCGCCAACTGGACGAGCAGCGAACCGACCCCGCCCGCGGCGGCGGGAACCAAAACCGTCCTGTTCGCCGGCGGACTTTGCCGCAACAGATGAAAGGCGGTCAGCCCCTGCACCATCAACGCCGTCGCCTCCTCGGACGAAAGCGGAGCCGGTAGGGGAAGGCCCAAGCCTGCGTCGATCGTCACATACTCGGCATAGCCGCCAAAGGGGCGTGTCGAGGCAAACAAGGGCGCGGCGATCCGGGTCCCGATCAGCGCACCGTCCACCCCTTGCCCGACGGCCTCGACGACGCCCGCCGCCTCGACGCCGGGAACCATCGGCAATTGCGGCGTCACCGCATAGCCATCCGCGCGCATCAGCACCTCGAAAAAGTTGATGCCGGCGGCATGAACGCGGATCAGCACCTCGCCGGCCTGCGGCTCCGGCGTCGGCAGGTCGACAATCTCCAGCACCTGGGGGCCGCCGAAACGGCTGAATTGTGCGGCTTTCATGGCAAACTCCGATCGCTATGGCATCGGCCGCGGTTTGCCACTATCTGCGAGACCTCGACTACACACTTATTTGTCCCCTGCTGACCAGGTGGTGACCATGGCCGGAATAACCAAGAGACTGCCGTTGCTGCCGGCGGAGCGTGCCCTGAAAGTGATCGCAGGGCGCTGGAAGGCGGTCATCCTCTACCATCTCTTCGACGGCCCAAGGCGGCTGACCGCACTCAAGGCGCTGATGCCGGGCATCACCCAGAAAGTGCTGATCCAGCAGCTCCGCGAAATGGAGGAGCACGGTCTCGTCAGCCGCGAAATCTTCGCCGAAGTGCCGTCGCGCGTCGAATATTCCGCCACGCCGCTCGGCCTCAGCCTCGAGCCCATCCTGCTGGCGCTGTGCCAGTGGGGCCAGCACCACGCCGACGAACTGAACGAAAAGCATCGCCTTGCTGACTGCGTCATCCGGCCACGGCCAGGGCGGGACGAGCAAGCAGCCTTCCGCAATTGAAAAGGGCGGCGCAAGCGCCGCCCCACATCCTTGGGAGGATGATTTCGAGGCGGTCAGGCCGCCTTGATTTCCTCGTCTATGGCGTCGGCCTGGCGCGCGGTCTTGAGCGCCTTGGCCCACCAGGCGACGTCGTTGACGAGCGCGGTCGCGGCCTGGTTCAGGTGCTCGATCTCCTCGAGCTTCTTCTCGCCCTGGCGCACCGCGAGGAAATCGCCCCAGGCGATATGGACGGCCGACTTGACCGGCGCCATCTGCAATTCGACCGCGTGGAGGCGCAGCTGCTCGACAGCGCGGGCACCGCCGACGCTGCCATAGCCGACGAAGCCGGCCGGCTTCTTGTTCCATTCATTGGCGGCGTAGTCGATGGCGTTCTTCAGCACGGCCGTCGGGCCGTGATTGTACTCGGCGGCGGTGAAGATGAAGCCGTCATATTCGGCGACCTTCTTCTGCCAGCGCTGCGCCACCTCGTTGGTCGATGGCACCCAGGCGGAGGATGCGACCTCGTCGAAGAAGGGCATCGGGAAATCGCGCAGGTCAACGACATCGACCTCGATATCGGCATGCGATTTGGCGATCTTGGCGATCCATTGGGTGGGCACGTCGGCGAAGCGCGCGGCGCGTGTCGAACCGACGATGATGGCGATCTTGGGTTTGGACATAGGGGCTCTCCTGGTAAGCAATTCCTGGGCAGGTAAGACTGGTATCGTTTGGATACCGGGGCTATATGAGTTCCTGTCAACTTCATGCGCAAGGAGGCACCTTTTTGTTACTGAGGAACCCGCACAACACCGAAGACTGCCGTGCCGTTTCGGAAATCCTGCAGCGCGTCGGCGACAAGTGGACCGTGCTCGTCGTCGGCAAGCTCGGCGACGGACCGCTGCGCTTCAATGAGCTGCGCGCGGCTGTCGGCGGCATCTCGCAGAAGATGCTGACCACCACCTTGCGAGGGCTGGAACGCGACGGTTTCGTCACCCGCACCGTGTTCCCGACCATTCCGCCGCGCGTCGACTACGAGCTGACCGAACTCGGCCATGAACTGCTGGTCCCCGTCAGCGCGCTCGGCGAATGGGCGCGCAGGAACACCACGCGCGTGCGGGCCGCGCGTGCGAAATTCGATGGCCTGCATGGCTGAAATTCTACAGTCGTTCAGCAATCATTGACTGATTGTCTTCGTGCCTGCACCGCCGCCGCAGGGCTGAAAGACAGTTTCACAGCGGTCCCAGGCTTTAGTTTTCGGCTGGAACGGCCTTCGGCTTGCCCTCGCCGTCCAGCGCCACCATGACGAAATCGGCGTGCGTGACCTTTTCCATCAGGTCGGAGAGATAGCGCTGCGCCCAGGCCTCGACCTTGAGCGTGATCGAGGTGCGTCCGACGCGCTCGACATGGGTGTAGATGCACAGCGTGTCGCCGATCTTCATCGGCTTGGCGAAGGACATCTCCTTGACCGCCGCCGTCACCACGCGGCCCTTGGCGCGCTCGGCGGCGCGGATGCCGCAGGCCAGGTCCATCTGCGCCATCACCCAGCCGCCGAAAATGTCGCCGGCGGCATTGGCGTCCGAAGGCATGGCCAGCGTGCGCAGCGTCAGATCGCCGATCGGCCGCCCGTCCGCGTAATGCACCATGCGAGTTATCCCCAGAGATTGACTGCCCTGATCCCGTATCGTCAAGGCGCCAACGCGTCAACGCGAGACGATCGCGATCCACGGCTCGGACCTTCATTTCGAGTCCCCCCGCAAGGGCTCGCGGCCTTCTATAAATAGCGCTCGAGGTTCGCTCGAATGCGATCGAGAACAGTATGCCCGGAAACGTCGGGGACGAACGTCTTGCCGGTGATGGCCTCGTAAGCCTGCGCATAGACTTTGGAGGCCTGTTCGACGATCTCATCCGGGATTTCCGGAATAGGCTCCCTGTAGGGATCGCAGCGCGCCGTCACCCACGACCGGATGAAATCCTTGTCGAAACTCTCCGGCCGAGTGCCGTTCGCCAGGGCCTGTTCGTAACTCCCGGCGATCCAGTACCGGCTGCTGTCGGGCGTGTGGATTTCGTCGGCCAGGATGATCGTCCTGTTTTGGTCGATGCCGAATTCGTATTTCGTGTCGGCGAGGATCAGGCCGCGTTCGGCGGCACGCGCCTGGCCGCGGGCGAACAGGTTCAAGGCGTAATCCGAGACGGTGTCCCACTGCGCCTGGGTGAGCAGGCCCTGTTCGATGATCTCGGTCCTGGACAGCGGCTCGTCATGGCCGCCATGCGCGGCCTTGCTGGTCGGCGTGATGATCGGTTCGGCCAGCTTCTCATTGTCGCGCAGGCCGTCCGGCAGCCGCATGCCATACATGTCCCGTTCGCCGCGACGATAGCGGGTCAGGATCGAGGTGCTGGTGGTGCCCGCCAGATAGCCGCGCACGACGATCTCGACCGGCAGGATGTCGAGCCTGGTGCCGACGACGACATTCGGGTCGGGATATTCGAGAACATGGTTCGGGCAGATATCGGCGGTTTCCTCGAACCAGTACCGCGCCGTCTGCGTCAGGACCTCGCCCTTGAACGGGATCGAGGTCAGGATGGTGTCGAAGGCGCTGAGGCGGTCTGTGGCGATGATGATGCGCCTCCCGTCCGGGAGGTCGTAATTCTCGCGGACCTTGCCCTTGTAGTGACCCGGCAGTTCGGGAATGAAAGCATCCGACAGGACGCGCATGGGATCTCCTGCCTTGCGCAGATTGGCCGATGTCCTCGCATAAGCTGTCGACCCCATGCGTATCAAGCGGGATTGTTAAGGGTTCCCCGCAACTGGATCCGGCATCGCGGTCGCTTTTTTCACAACGCATGCCGGAAGGCCCAGCGACGCGGCAAGCCCGCCCCGTCTAGGCTGCGGCCAGATTTCCGGAGCCGGCCATACCCATCATGCAGACCTACGACTTCATCATCGTCGGCTCCGGCTCGGCCGGTTCGGTGCTCGCCGATAAATTGTCGGCCTCGGGCCGCTTTTCGGTGCTTGTGCTCGAAGCCGGCGGCAGCGACCGCCGCTTCTACGTGCAGATGCCGCTCGGCTACGGCAAGACCTTCTTCGATCCCACGGTCAACTGGAACTACAAGACCGAGCCGGATACCGGTCTTGGCGGCGATGTCGACCACTGGCCGCGCGGCAAGTTGCTTGGCGGGTCCAGCTCGATCAACGCCATGGTGTGGATCCGCGGCGCGCGCGAGGATTTCGACGACTGGCGCGACGCGGGCAATCCCGGCTGGGGCTATGACGACCTGCTGCCGGCCTTCAAGGCGCTGGAGGACAATGAAGCCGGGGCCGACAGATGGCGTGGCAGAGGTGGCCCGCTGCACATCAGCGATACGTCTGATGCCGTCCACCCGCTGACGAGGCGCTACCTCGCCGCCGGCCAGCAGGCCGGCCTGCCGTTCAATCCCGATTTCAACGGCGCTGCACAGGAAGGCGTCGGCGTCTACCAGATCTCGACCCGCAACGGCCGCCGCATGTCGGCCGCGCGCGCCTTCCTGCGCCCGGCGATGAAGCGCGCAAACGTCCGTGTCGAGACCAACGCGCTGGCAAGCCGCATCCTGTTCGAAGGCAAGCGTGCCGTCGGGGTCGAATATTTACAGAACGGCCAGACGAAAACGGCCCGCGCGGGCCGCGAAATCATCCTGTCCGCCGGCTCGATCAACTCGCCACAGCTTCTGCAACTCTCCGGCGTCGGTCCGGCGGCGCTGCTCCACGGGCTGGGCATCCCGGTCATTCACGCCAACGAGAATGTCGGCGCCAATCTGCAGGACCATGTCGGCATCAACTACACCTTCAAGGGCAGGTTGCCGACGCTGAACCAGATCCTGCGTCCCTGGTGGGGCAAGCTCATGGTCGGCATGCAGTACATCCTGACGCGTTCCGGCCCGCTGTCGCTGTCGATGAACCACGGCGGTGGCTTCTTCCGCACCGACCCGGCCTTTTCGCGCCCCAACATGCAGCTCTATTTCCAGGCGTTTTCGACCGTCATCCCGAAGAGTGGCGAGCGCCCGATCCTGACGCCGGACCCTTGGCCTGGCTTCTCCATCGGCTTGTCCAACTGCCGCCCGTCGAGCCGCGGCGAGATCATGATCCGCTCCAGCAATCCGTTGGACCATCCCAAGATCGCCGCCAACGCCTATTCGACCAATGCCGATGTCGAGGAGATGCTGGCGGCGGTGAAATTCGTGCGCAAGATCGCCTCGATGCCGGCTATGGCCGAGATCATCGCGGAGGAGGTTTTGCCAGGCCCATCAATCACTTCGGACGCCGACCTGATCACGGATTTCAGGAAACGCTCCGGCACCGTCTATCATCCGGTTTCGACCTGCCGCATGGGACCCGATCCCGCGCGCGCCGTGGTCGATCCGCGGCTCAAGGTACATGGGCTAGAAGGCTTGCGCGTGATCGACGCCTCGATCTTTCCCGACAACATAACCGGCAACACCAACGCCGCCTCGATCCTGACCGGATGGAAAGGCGCCGAACTGGTTCTGGAGGACCAAGAATGAAGATCACTGACGTCAAGACCTGGGTTGTCGGCAATCCGCCGCCCGGCATCGGCGGCAAGTATTTCATCTTCGTCAAGCTCGTCACCGATGGCGGCGTGGTCGGATATGGCGAAGCCTACAACGCCACCTTCTCCGCCCATGTCACGGCCAGAATGGTCGAGGACATGGCCGAGCGCTATCTCGTCGGCCGCGATCCGCACGACATCGAGAATTTCTTTCGCCGCGCCTATTCCTCCGGCTTCACGCAGCGGCCAGACGTGTCCGGCATGGGCTGCTTCTCGGCGCTGGAAATGGCCTGCTGGGACATTATTGGCAAGGAAGCGGACAAACCCGTCTACAAGCTGCTCGGGGGCCAGGTGCACGAGACGCTGCGCTCCTACACTTACCTCTATCCGCATACCGGCAGCGTCCATTCCGAGGACGCCCCGGACGGCAGGAATGTCTACAACGACCCCGAAATGGCGGCGGCCTGCGCGCTCGAATATGTCGAGCAGGGCTTCAATGCCGTCAAGCTCGACCCGGCCGGTCCCTACACCGCCTTTGACGGCCACCAGCCGCGCCTGCTCGACATCGACGTCTCGACCCGCATGATCAAGGCGATCCGCGAGGCGGTCGGCACGCGTGCCGACATATTGTTCGGCACGCACGGCCAGTTCACCGCCTCCGGCGCCCTGCGCCTTGCCCGTGCCATCGAGCCCTATGACCCCTTGTGGTTCGAGGAGCCGGTGCCGCCCGATATGCCCGAAGTCATGGCGCAGGTCGCCCGCGCGACTTCCATCCCGATCGCCACCGGCGAACGGCTGACGACCAAGTTCGAATTCGCCCGCGTCATCGAGAACCGCGCCGCGACCATATTGCAGCCGGACCTCGGCCGCTCCGGCGGCATTCTCGAAACCAAGAAGATCGCCGCCATGGCCGAGGCCTACCACATCCAGATCGCACCGCATTGTTATTGCGGACCGATCGTCGGCGCCGCCAACATCCAGCTGGCGGTGACGCTGCCCAACTTCCTGATCCTGGAATCGCTGAAGCAGTGGGACGGTTTCCACGCCACGTTGCTCAAGAAGAAGATCGAGTGGCAGGACGGCAATGTCATCCCGTCAAAGGAGCCCGGCCTCGGCGTCGAACTGAATGAAGACGTCTGCGACGCCTATCCCTACACCGGCAAGGACCTGCATTTGCAGATGATGCAAACGCCGTTGATTCCGTGAGCGAAGGCTACGCCTTCATCGGCCTTGGTCATCTCGGCGGCAAGCTAGCCGCCAGCCTGGTCCGAAATGGTTTTGCCGTCACCGTGTTCGACCGGGAGCCCACCGCCGTCCAGCGCCTCGTGGCGCTCGGCGCTATTGCTGCCGGCAGCCCCGCCGAGGCGGCTGAGCGGGCGGGCAATGCCATAACTTGCCTGCCATCGCCGAAGGCCAGCGAGGCGGTTCTCGCCGGGCCTGTTGGACTGCTCAACGGCCTCCCCGCCGGCGGCACCTGGATTGAGATGTCGACCAATGGCCGCGACGAGATCGTGCGCCTCGCGGGCCTCGCCTCGGCCAGGGGAATCGAGACCTTGGAATGCCCGGTCACCGGTGGCGTGCATCTGGCGGCGGCTGGGAAAATCACCGCGCTGGTCGGTGGCGATGCCGATCTTTACGGGCGTCATCGCCCTGCCATCGATGCGATGTGCGCGAAGTCGTTCCTGATGGGCCCGATCGGCTCGGCGGCGGTGATCAAGGTCATCACCAACATGCTGGCCTTCATCCATCTCGTCGCCGCCGGTGAGGCGCTGATGCTGGCTAGGCAAGGCGGGCTCGACCTCGCCCAAGCCTATCACGCCATCGTTGCCTCCTCCGGCAACAGCTTCGTCCACGAAACCGAAAGCCAACTCATCCTGAACGGCTCCTACGACATCGGCTTCACCATGGACCTGGCGCTGAAGGACCTCGGCTTCGCGCTGGGCATGGGTCGGGATTTCGGTGTGCCGGTGGAACTGGCATCGCGCGTCAATGCGATTTTCGAGCAGGGCAAGGCGGCTTACGGCGGCGGCGCCTGGTCGACCCAGATCGTCAAATTGCTCGAGGACGCTGTCGGCGCCGACCTGCGCGCGCCCGGTTTTCCGTCCAAACTGGAAATCTGAATCCGGGAAACTTCAAGCGGTTTCAAAAGGTTGAGCGTTCATCTGGAATCAGGACCGGAGCGACCTGAATCAAAGCCGCAACGTCTTGATTCAATATCTGAGCGTCAGAGCGCCGGGCAGGATCTCGAAGGTCGCTGGTATGCGCCCGGGCGACTCGCCGTCGATGTCGACCAGCGCGCCGTTCCTTTCCACGTCGCCGAGCGGTTCGACAACCACTTTCTTGCCGCGCAGGATGGTGATGGCCGGATGGTTGCGATGCCTGCCGCCATAGAGCAGGCGGATATCCCAGATCAGCTTCAGCTTGCTGGCCGCGCGCAGGATGACGATGTCGAATTGGCCGTCGGTCAGTTCGGCGTCCGGCGCGATCATCATGCCGCCGCCGAAGAATTTGCCATTGGCCACCGCGACCAGTGCCATGCGCGCCTCGACCGGCGCGCCGTCATCGACTGAAATCGTTACATCCTGGAACCGGTAGCGGGCGAATTCGACCACGGTGCGACACAGGAACAACGTCTTGGCCGCAACCTTGCCCTTGCGCTTGTCGGCGTTGACGGCGCGATCGGTAGCGCCCGAGAGCCCCAGGCTCGCAATGTTGACGAAGTGCCGGCTGGCCAGCGCGCCATGGTCGTCGATATAGCAGATGCGCCCTGCATCGACCGCCCTGCCCTTGGCCCCGGCGATCCGCTTCAGCGTCGCGTCCACCTCCTTCGGCAGGCCGAGCCCGCGCGCGAAATCGATACCCGTGCCGCACGGCAGCAGACCGAGTTCGGACGCGCGGCCGTTTTCCTTGGACGCCTGCAACAGGCCGTCGGCCACCTCGCTGGCCGTGCCGTCGCCACCGGCCGCGATCACCAGGTCGAACCCGTTTGCCGCGAGGTCGAGCGCCAGCCTTTCGGCATCGCCTTCGGCCTGCGTTTCGCGCAGTTCGAAATCGCCGAAGTGATTGTTCAACGAGGCGGCGACCTCGGACCAGTGCCGTTTCAGCCAGCCGCCGCCGGCAATCGGATTGAGCACCACCCCGACCTTCAATGCGCATCCCTCCCCGCAAGGCGCCGGGCACGCACTGCCCGATCCTTTGCCGGCATTGAAGCCCGCGCCCGTTGGCGGAGCAATAGGCGCTCTCGGTTCGCGTGCCGAAAAAGCAGGGCAGGCTGTCTAAGGCCTTGGTGCCTGAAATTCCGAGGCTTCTGGCAATGGTCCCCGATAATCCCGCTATCCACAGGCCCGCGGGCATTCCCCAACATCCTTGGCCGGCGTAAGTTAACCCATCTCAGGCGGCTACCGATCGCCCAGCCGAAAGGCGAAGCTGAAAGGCGGATTTCCTGAGGCCCGTACGGCCCGAAGCGAGAGCAGGCTCGCCTGCTTCGAGGGACGGAAGCCGAGACCTACGGGGCCGCGGAAAGCGTGCCAACGCCGACGGCGGACCGATGCTGCCATGAAGGACGGCAAAAACCTTCGATGGCCGCAGGGCAAAGCCCGCAAGGGTGGAGACCGGCGTGGTCTGGAACGGGCGCGGCCTTCGGGCGGCGACTGGCAGGACCGTCAAAATCAAGGCCGGCTTGGTGCGACGACTTTAGGGGAGTTGCTGCCGTGACCGTGTCCTGGTCTGACAGGGAGGCGCTGGGAGAAATCCCGGCGCCGACTGTCTTTTTCCCTCCCGCTCAAGCGCCTTCCCGGCGAAGTTGCGGGCGCCGCTTCACCGCGCGCCAAAATCGGTTAGTATCGCCGTGTCAGAGTCCGTTTGCGTTTGCAGGCGGGTTCGCTGAAGGGGGATACTTCATGACATTGATCCAGAAGCTTGCCGCCGCCATGGCCTGACCGGCCATGGTCCTGTTTCGCTTCATGAAGCGTATCATCAGGACGATCCTCTGGCTGATCGTCATCATTGTCCTGATCC
Source organism: Mesorhizobium sp. B2-6-4 (assembly GCF_006441495.1). Taxonomy (NCBI): domain Bacteria; kingdom Pseudomonadati; phylum Pseudomonadota; class Alphaproteobacteria; order Hyphomicrobiales; family Phyllobacteriaceae; genus Mesorhizobium; species Mesorhizobium sp. B2-6-4. The sequence continues at coordinate 176,574 of NZ_VFUE01000007.1, read as the reverse complement.
CGATCGCCGGGCTGGCCTACGGTTTCCTGACGACGCCGTCGCTGGACAAGACACCGTTGCCGGGTATCGCCGAAGGTGCACCGCCGCCGGCGCTCGCCGCCAGGGTGCGCGCCGAAATCCCCGGCTACCAGCGACCTGAGGAATCGACCTTCCTCACCTACCCGGAATGGGTGATCGTCTATGCTGCGCGCGAATATGCCGGCTTCGTCGCCAAGGACCAGCCGAGCGGCTTTCCCTATTTCGCCTATGTCGGCCGCTTCTGGCAGGACTACGCCATGGTGATCCGCGCCAGCTCCGCCTACAAGTTCAACTACGCCAACCACCAGATGCCGGTCGTCATCGGCACCAGCCACACGATCGAGCATGCCCTGCAATGGGCTTATGAAAACACGATCGGCCGCATCACCGAGGCGATTGCGGGCAGGCGCACGGCGACTGACATCTACCAGGGCAAGGTGGCGGCCGAATACGCCGCCTTCCTCGACCAGGGGCCGTGGTACCAGTTTCCGTATGCCGAGAAGCGCGCCGGGCTTTTCGCCGTCCAGCCGGCGCCGGGCGACAGCGCCGTGCGCTCCAGCGAACGAAAGCTTGCCTTCGGCCTCGCCGACACTATCAAGCAGTTCTCTGCCGACCTGATCAGACAGGCGCTCGCGGCAACATCCGATCCGGCCTTGCTCGACGTCCATGTCTGGGCCAAGGGGCCGGTCGGCGAAGCGACGCGCAACGAAGCCGACACCTTGCTCGAACGCGACTACGGCCCCGACGGCACCGTCTTCGTCACCAAGCGCTACCAGGTGTTCACCGAGATGATCCCGCGCCTGATCGACAAGGGCGTCTCATTCGTCGAGATCGGCGGCAATGACGAGATCATGATCACCGTGCTCTCCACGGATTCGATCGCCATCCCCGAAGGCATGCGCATCCTGTTCAGCTATCCGCTGCCGGCCGATCCATCGACACGCCGCACCGGCATGGTCGTAGCCGTACCCAGGCTGCATCTGGTGTTGCCGGCGCTGATCAAGTCAGGCGCCAGGCTGGAGCACGTCTACGACTACTGAGGCCTTTCCGCCTCGCTCCGCCGAGAACCGCAGTCTGGAGCGCCACGCCACGCTCATTTCACAATCGCGGCCAAATCCCGCCTTGTTCGCGGGCGATGGACTGTCGCATGTCGCCCAAAGCGTGCCCGCGGGCTCCGCTCAGGGACCGGTTTGGACAGCGACATGCACCTGAATGGGCTGCCGAGGGGCACATCGAGGGGACGAGACCGTGATCAAGACCGCCCTTGTCGCCATGACCATCGTCGGCTGCGACTGCGACGCCAAGCTTTGCGAATATATCGGCGAGACGCCGGCCAAATGGTCGACCATCGCCGAGTGCGAAGCGGCGATGAAGAGCCAGATGCTGCACGAGCGCAATTTCAACTATCCGCTCGTCTCTGGCATCTGCCGCGCGAAAGGTTCCGCGTCCTCCTCGCAACTGGCCGCGACCGCTTCGCGCCCGGAGCTGAGGCCCGCCAGCCGCGCCGTTGAACCGACGCTGCCGCCCGAGCTGAGCCACAGGCCGACGGTCCCGGTCGGCTCGCCGACGACGGCGATGGAAGCGGCCGCCGCGCGGCCGGTCGCCTATGAACAGGTGGTCGATGGCGGCACCGGCGTGCTCTATCGTACGAAAAACGGCTATGCCGTCGTCAAGACCGATCTTGGCCGCGCTGTATCGGCGACCGCCGACATGGCCAAGCGGTCAGCCAACTGGCTGGCTGGCCTGGTGCCGAGCAAGCTGTAGGGACGAAACTTTCTTCACCGGCGTCACCATCCCGGTCTGTCATCAACGGTCGCCGCCACCTTGGACCTGAAGAGACAAGACTCGCGCAAAGGTTGCAAACCGGATGGGGATGCAGCATTGTGTCGACCGCAACGATGAAGGGGGGCCTTCCATGAAACCAGCGGTTCGAACTGCGGCAGCCTTGATGCTGGCGCTTGCTCCGGGATCGGTCGGCGCGCAAGGCGTGGATCCAGGTGACGACAAGGGGATCATCTTCGCTCCGGGCGATCCCGACATGGCGGCGGCGACCGCGCAGGCGCTCGCCGGCCTCGATGAATTCCTGGCACTGTCCGAAATGCCTCCCTCCGGCACAGGTAGGTTCAAGTTGAAGGTCAAGGTGCGGGATGGGCATGTCACCGAGCACTTCTGGGTCATACCGTTCCGCCGTGCCGGGACAGGGTTTGTCGGCATATTGGCCAATGAGCCGGAGGCCGTGCACAACGTCGTGCTCGGCCAGAACATAGAATTCACCAGGGACGACATTTCCGACTGGGGATATACGCGGGACGGCCATCAGGTCGGCAGCTTCACGATCTGCGTGATGTTCAAGCGAATGTCGAAAGAAGAGGCGGACAACATGCGCGAAAAGTACGGCTTCGATTGCTGACGGGAACGCCGGCTGATCAAGCCGCTTCGTCCCTGGCGCCGATCTTGCGCACCAGCGCTGCCGTCGCCAGCATCGCGCCCATATCCGATATCATCGGCGCGACATGGGTCTGGTAGTCCAGTGGCACCGAAATGGCGGGCAATTCGAAGAAATTCTTCGCCTGCGGCAGGAGCAGAAAACCGTCGCTGCCGTTGAGGGCCACGCGCGCGGGTTCCTCCGGCCAGGTTTCGCCCAGCCATTTCAGCGCTTGCGCCAACCGGCCGGTCACCAATGGCTGCGCCGCCTCGGCATTGTCGGTGCGGAACTCATAGGCGGCATCCAGTTCCGGCACGCCGGATGACAGTTCCTGCATCTTGCTGGCGAACATGCCACGGAAGAAGCCGACGACGGCATTGGTCCGCCGCGTCGCCACCAATATTCCCGGAAACGGTTCGATGGCTTCGAAGGCGACGATCACGCCTTTGAAGGCCGTCGATGAGCCCTTGCCTGTCCCTTCCCGCAGTTCCGCTTCGTAGAGCTCGAACGAAAACTCTTCGTAGCGGCCGGAAACGACATCGTCGAACGACTCCCGGTTGAACGGCCCGACCGCCTCGCGCGGCAGCCGGTCGAAGGAATTTGGCCGCCCGCCATGCGCGTAGCGCACGTCGCGGATGAAGCCGAAGATGATGGGCAGCAGTGTTTTGCGAAATGATTGCTGCAGCCGCGTCGCCGGCTTCATCGCCTGGAAATAAAGCAGGATCGAAGCTGCGAAACCGACGACATAGAGGAACACATGCGGCGTCGAGAACCATTGCTCGTTGGGATCGGCGACCTTGTTGAACAGCCAGGCGATCAGCACTACCGTCGCCAGCACCAAACCGACGAACAGCGGCACCCGCCAGCGTACCTGCCGCACCACGGAGGCCCGCGCCGCTTCATAAGCCTCGATGTTTTTCCGGATGCCGGCAACCACGGCGTCGCCGGGCATGAAATCCGCTGTTTCCACCGCCACCCCCGCTTGCCTGGACCGGTTCATGATAGCCGGTTTTGTCTGAAGTATCGACTGTGGCGCCTCTTCAACAGATGCTTGCGCCGCCCCTTCATTCGCCAATCATCAGCGCTTGGAAAAGCGCCGACATGGCGATTTTGGCCAATGTCCACCACCTGTAGTTACGGAAAGACAGCGCTCAACCGCCTTTGCACCTTGTCACGCATGCGGCCCTCCAATCCTTCCACCGGCGCCAGCCGCTCATGATCCCCGGCGCGCAGCCGCACAAAGGGATGCATCCGGTAGGAAATGACTGACCCCCGCGTTCCCGCATCGGCGCTGACGTCGGCGACAAGAATCCCGCCAATGCGTCCCGGCCAAGGCTGGCGGATAAGGGCGGTTCCGAGGAAATCGCCAAGTCCATAGGCGACAATCGTATCGCCGATCCGCTCCACCGGCTGCACGACATGGGCGTGGTGGCCGGCGATCAGCCCGACGCCCTGCCCTGCCAGGCGCCTCGCCAGTCTCCGCGTTTCGGCGCGCGGAAAGTGGCGGAACTCCCAATCCCAATGCGGCACGGCGCAGAGGAGATCGAACCCGTCACCTCGCAGGTGGGCAATATCGCCGGCCATCGAAACGCGGCCGGCGAACAGGTCCTCGCCCGCATTGCGCCACAGCGTGAAGGCGGCGAACCCGACAGTCAGCGGCCCGACTTCGACAGGCTGCACCGGGCTGTTGCCGGCGAGGCCAATAGTGCCGATACCGAGCCGCTTCAGCGCCGCCACGGTCTCATCGAAACCGGCGACGCCCTGGTCGAGCACATGGTTGTTGGCCAGCGACAGCACCAGTCTTTCACGCGAGATGCCGACTGCCGCCAACGCGTCGCCGAGAAAGCGCTCGCTCATCGCGTGATGGGTGCCGAGCCTGGTGCCGAGCACGGCGCTTGGCTTGTCCACGATCGGGCTTTCGCAATTGCCGATCACCAGGTCGGCCGCGCCAAGCAGCGTTTTGATCACCGGATCACAGTCGGGCGCGCTGCGGTTGGCCACCGCCGAAATGTCGCCGACGAAGGCGAGCCGCACCGTCCGTTTCGGCGCCCGATCCACCATCGTTCCGGCCACGGGCGCGAAGCCTTGCACACCACCGGACAGCGACGGTTTCAGGAATCGCGGCAGCCACGACAGTTTGTAGGAGAGCGGATAGTTCGACACGCGATGTCCAATCGTTTGCCCTGTGTAGACCGTCTGCCGGGCGCGTTGAAGCCAGCCAATGGCAATCATGCATCAGCGCCCGGCAGACGCGGCATTGCAAATGCGTGTATGATTGCCGGCACGACGCGCATGGGAGGGGGAAAATGACACCACTGGCAAGTCTGCTGGCATTGGCACTTGCTCTGGTTCTGCCGATGTCTTCGGCGCAGGCCGCCATGCCCGAAACCGCGGCCGCTCTGTTCGAGGCCAAAACCGTGGTCGCGCGCGACACGGCGCTCTCGACGCTGGAGGCAGCCGCATCCACCGACCCGGCATCCGCCTATGCCGCCGGCGCCGGCGAATTCTTCACCGCGCTGGAATTGCTGGCCAGCGGCCTGCACCGCCACGGCTTCGAGAGCCCGCGATCCTTCATGCTGCCGCTGATGCGGCTGCCTGTGCCGGAAAACCCGAACCCCGAACCGCTGACCTACGAACAGTTCCGCGCCATATTGGTCGCCTTCCGCAACCGGCTCGAGAAATCCGCAGCCACGCTGGGCTCGGTGCCTGCCGATGCCGATATCGGCATTGTCATCGACCTCACCCAGGTCGGTATCGACCTTAACGAGGACGGCACGATCGCGCCGGACGAAAGCATTGCCGCCATAATGGCCTCGCTGTCGCGCGGCGTGGCGCCCGACGATGCCGCGCCTGCGCTCACCTTCCGCTTCGACCGCGCCGACGGTTATTGGCTGCAGGGCTATGCCGAGTTCCTGATGGCGCAGGCCGATTTCTGGCTGGCGCATGATTTCAGGAGCACGTTCGACGGTTCCTTCCACATGCTCTTCCCGCGCGCAAAACTGCCGTTGCAGGACATCCTCGTTCCGCCGGCTGGCGACATGGGCAGCAGCATCTTCTCCTCGGAATGGCGCATCGCCGATTTCATCTCGCTGGTGCATCTTGTCAACTGGCCGGTGGTCGAGCCCGAGCGGCGGCAGGCGGCGCGCCGTCACCTGCTGGAGATGATCCGGCTGTCGCGCGAGGACTGGAAGGCGATCCGCGCCGAGACCGACAATGACCGCGAATGGCTGCCGGGACCGCAACAGAAGGGCGAAAACCCGCTCACCGGCCTCGAAGTCGGAGAGCAGCAGGTCGCGGCCTGGCTCGCCACCTTGACCATGGCCGAGGACCTGCTCGAAGGCCGCGTGCTGCTGCCGCATTTCCGCATCACCGGCAAGGGCATCAACATGAAGCGCTTCTTCGACGAGCCGAAACCCTTCGACCTGGTGCTGTCGATCACCGGCCCGGCCATCGCGCCCTATCTCGAAAGCGGCAGGATCCTGACCAGCGACGATTTCGACCAGATCCAGAGCGAGTTCGGCGGCGGTGGCTTCCTGACGTTTGCGCTGTGGTTCAACTGAGGGCCCAAGAGGGCTGCGTTCCTGGGCGGTCAGCGCCAGCCCCCCACCCGGACCTGCGGTCCAACCTCCCCACAAGGGGGAGGTAGAAGCTCCATTGCAAACCCTAGAAAATCGCGCCTTGGTACAGCACCGCTTCCGCCTCCTCCGGCGCGAACCGCCGCGCCAACACGGTGGCCGATCAATGGTCGCCGCGAAACCGCGGTACGGGCCGGTTATCTGCTGCGGGCGGATAGCAGTTTTGGGGCGACGCGCTGGGCCTTCTCGGGAGTACGGAATGACACGCGCCACCGTCGCGGCCCCGCTGAAACGGCCATTCGCTTCAATTAGCAAGAGCTGTTTTGCTTGACTCGGCCGTTAAAAGCAGGCAGCAAAATACTCTTGGAAGGGCTGTAATACCGCGTTCATGGTCGTGGACGAGCCTTTTTTGGCACAAAGTCCACGTCTCTCGGTTGGTTTTGAGAGGGATTGGTTAACCAACTTTGTCCATATTTTGAAGCAATCGGCAACCAAAGACAGGCGCGGCAAACGCGTCGGGGACCACCTGGGATCACTCACAGAATGGTCGTCGCGGCTATCACAGCCGCGGACGTGGGAGCCGATTGGAGCAAGATTGGTTGAATGGCGTTCTTGAGTAAGAAAATTGTCGGGGACAGGCGTTGGGACGGCGAAGCTGCCGACAACGCGTCACGTGCCTCATCCTTCAACTCTAAGCGGATCGTCCGCTGGGTCGCCGTGCCCGGCGTCAGCGCTGCCGTTGGCCTGTGGCTGGTCGGGACAATGGCTGGTCTGAGCTCCGTCGGCGCTTCGCTGTCGTCGACGTCGAGCGTCCTGCCTCAGAGGCTGGCCATGCCGGGCTCGCTCGCTCTTGCCGATCCGCTGAAACAGCATTTCCTGATGCCCGCTGCGCCATTCGCACTGGCCAACGCCGATGGCGGCACGCAGGCGCTGCAGAACCACGCCGTGCAATGCGGCTCCGGATGCTTCAGGCTGGCCGCGCTCGCTCCTCGGGCGGAAAAGTCGGCGCGCCTCGTGGCCGCGTCCACGGCACACCCTGTCCCGGTCGCCAAGACGACCTCGCAGGAGCGCTTCGAGCGCATGGAAGCATCTCTCTCGCCAAGCAAGCTCGCCGCCGCCTTCGCCAACGCGGCCAAGCCCGTGGCCACGGCCGGCGCACCCGCCCGTCCTATCATCTCGACCTCCGCTCCACAGGTCGCCGAGGCATCGCTGGTGCCGGGCGCCAAGCTCGTCGCCAGCCTGTCTGAAGACTTGCCGGCACCCGCGGCGGAGCGCTTCGCCCGGATCGACACCGGCTCGGTGGTTGTCCAGACAGCGCCGCAGCCGATGCATTTTGCCCAGCCGGATGCCGGCACGCCGGACAATTCGCAACTGGCCCTCGCGCTTGCCCGCTCGCTGCCTGTCGAGGACGAGGCATTCGCCTCGCCATTGCCGATGACGGACTCTTCGGCCGATGTCGCGGTTTCGCCTGTCGAAACCCAGCAGGAACAGCCGGGCGATGCCGCGGCCTTGCCCGACGCGCTCACCGATGACGTGCCGCTGCCGACCCGTCGGCCGCAATTCGACGCGCCGGAGCCGTTGAAGTCCGTGGAGCAGGAAAAGCCGACTCAACAGCCCAAGGTCGTGCAGCAGAAGCCGGCACCTCAGACAAAGCCGGTCCAGCAAGCCCAGCCGGCGAAGCCGATCCAGCAAGCCCAGCCGGCGAAGCCGATCCAGCAAGCCCAGCCGGCAAAGCCGGCCCGGCAGGGCCGGCCGGCGGATGGCGGCGACGCGTTGGCCTATGCAAAGCCAGACACGCCTTCGGGCGGCCTCGGCCAGGCGTTCAGGAACCTGTTCAACGCGCCGGGCGGCTCCAGGAGCGGAGCCGGCAGCGGTGTCGCCATCTATGACATCAGCGCCAAGACCGTCTACATGCCCGACGGTTCGAGGCTCGAAGCGCATTCGGGCATCGGCGCCATGGCGGACCAGCCGCGCTATGCCGATCAGAAGAACCGTGGGCCGACACCGCCCAACACCTACAATCTGTCGCTGCGCGAGTCGCGCTTTCATGGTGTCGAGGCTTTGCGTCTGACACCCGTCGATGGCCGCAATAAATACAATCGTGACGGGCTGCTGGCCCACACCTACCTGCTTCGGGGCCGCTACGCACAGTCCAGTGGATGCGTCGCCTTCAAGGACTATGCGCGCTTCCTCGCCGCCTTCAAGAAGGGCAAAATCAAGCGCCTCGTCGTGGTGCCGCGCCTGAACGGATCGCCGACACGCGTGGCCGACAACGCACGCGGCGCCTGACCGCAATCGGCAGGCATCACCGGCACTTGCCTCCTCCTGACAGCCTTCTGTCAGGAGCTGCATCTGGTGATGCGCCTCGGCTGATCGCGCTCTTTCCATTTTCGCCAAGACCTCCCATATTCCGGCCATGGCCAAATCCACCGAAAAGAGAACGCCGTCGACGGCGAATGACGACCGCGCCGCGCCCAAGCGGCGCAGCCCGCTGACCGATTTCCTCGACGCCTCGGAGCCGCTGCACGAAGGCGGCTTCGCCGAGATGCCCCAGCTCGAACTGTCCGGCACGCCGCTCACCGGTTCGGTCGCGGACTGGGCCGAGCAGATCGAGCAGGAAGCCGAACGCGAAGGGCGCCAGGCCGGCAAGGACGGCGGCAAGTCGCCGAAGCCATCGAAGAAGATCCCCGAGCGCTCCGCGGCGCCCGGGCGCACGGCGCGTGGCACCTCGATGGGCGGCGCGGCGACAGCCCGCGAGCGCGCTGCGGCCGGCCTCAATCCCGTCGCCGGCCTCGACGTCTCGCTCGAGGAAGCCGAGACGATGACGTCGAGCGGCGTCACCGCGACGGTGGCGGCTCTCTCGGCTTTGATTGAATCCGGCAATCCGCTGCACAAGGACGGCGTGCTGTGGACGCCGCACCGGCCTGCCCGGCCGGAAAAGTCCGAGGGCGGGATCACCATCAAGATGGTGTCGGATTTCGAGCCGGCCGGCGACCAGCCAACCGCCATCAAGGACTTGGTCGAGGGCGTCCAAAACAACGACCGCACGCAGGTGCTGCTCGGCGTCACCGGCTCGGGCAAGACCTTCACCATGGCCAAGGTGATCGAGGAGACGCAGCGTCCCGCCTTGATCCTGGCGCCGAACAAGACGCTGGCGGCGCAGCTTTATTCCGAGTTCAAGAAATTCTTCCCGGACAATGCGGTGGAGTATTTCGTCTCCTACTACGACTATTACCAGCCGGAAGCCTACGTTCCGCGCACCGACACCTTCATCGAGAAGGAATCCTCCATCAACGAGCAGATCGACCGCATGCGCCACTCGGCGACGCGCTCGCTGCTCGAACGCGACGACGTCATCATCGTCGCTTCGGTCTCCTGCATCTACGGTATCGGCTCGGTCGAGACCTATACGGCTATGACCTTCCAGATGCAGATCGGCGACCGGCTCGACCAGCGCGCACTGCTCGCCGACCTCGTCGCCCAGCAATACAAGCGCCAGGACATCAATTTCGTGCGCGGCTCGTTCCGCGTGCGCGGCGACACGATCGAGATCTTCCCGGCCCACCTTGAGGATCGCGCCTGGCGCATCTCCATGTTCGGCGACGAAATCGAGGCGATCACCGAATTCGACCCGCTGACCGGCCAGAAGACGGGCGAGCTGAAAAGCGTCAAGATCTACGCCAATTCGCATTATGTGACGCCGCGCCCGACGCTGAACCAGGCCATCAAGTCGATCAAGGAAGAGCTCAAGCACCGTCTGGTCGAGCTCGAGCGCGCCGGCCGCCTGCTGGAGGCGCAGCGTCTGGAACAGCGCACCCGCTTCGACCTGGAAATGCTGGAAGCCACCGGCTCCTGCGCCGGTATCGAGAACTATTCGCGCTATCTCACCGGCCGCCAGCCGGGCGATCCGCCGCCGACCCTGTTCGAATATATTCCCGACAACGCGCTGGTCTTCATCGACGAAAGCCACGTCACCGTGCCGCAGATCGGCGGCATGTATCGCGGCGACTTCAGGCGCAAGGCGACGCTTGCCGAATACGGCTTCCGCCTGCCTTCCTGCATGGACAACCGGCCGCTGCGCTTCGAGGAATGGGACGCCATGCGCCCGCTCTCGGTCGCTGTCTCGGCAACCCCCGGCGGCTGGGAGATGGAGCAGTCCGGCGGCGTGTTCGCCGAGCAGGTCATCCGACCGACCGGCCTGATCGACCCGCCGGTCGAGGTGCGCCCGGCCAAGACCCAGGTCGACGACGTCGTCGGGGAGATCCGGGAGACGACCAAGGCCGGCTACCGCACGCTGGTCACCGTGCTGACCAAGCGCATGGCCGAGGACCTCACCGAATATCTGCACGAGCAAGGCGTGCGCGTGCGCTACATGCACTCCGACATCGACACGCTGGAGCGTATCGAAATCCTGCGCGATTTGCGCCTCGGCGCCTTCGACGTGCTGGTCGGCATCAACCTTTTGCGCGAAGGCCTCGACATCCCCGAATGCGGCTTCGTCGCCATACTCGACGCCGACAAGGAAGGGTTTTTGCGCTCGGAGACGTCGCTGATCCAGACCATCGGCCGCGCCGCTCGCAATGTCGATGGCAAGGTCATCCTCTATGCCGACCAGGTCACCGGCTCGATGGAACGCGCCATGGCCGAGACCAATCGCCGTCGCGAAAAGCAGATGGAGTGGAACGCCGCCAACGGCATCACGCCGGAATCGGTCAAGTCGCGCATCTCCGACATTCTGGATTCGGTCTACGAGAAGGACCATGTCCGCGCCGACATCTCGCAGTTCACCGACAGCGCCGGCGCCATGATGGGCAACAACCTCAAGGCCCATCTGGACGCGCTGGAGAAGCAGATGCGCGACGCCGCCGCCAACCTCGATTTCGAGAAGGCGGCCCGCATTCGCGACGAGATCAAGCGGCTGCGTGAGATGGAGATGTCGATCTCCGATGATCCGCTGGCCAAATACGCCGATATGGAAAGCCCGGTCTCGGGCCGCGAAAAAGGCAAGCACAACAAGGGCGTGGCCAGGCATCGTACATCGGAGGAACAGGAGCGGTTCCGCAAGCTCGACGAAGCACGCGCCGCCGAAGAGGCAGCCAAGGCTGCCCGGCCCAATCTCTTCCGCAAGCCCGATCTCGACGAGATGGGCGCCGATGGCGCGGTGCCGGTGAAGAAGCCCCTGTTCGCCAAACCGTCGATCGACGACATGGGCCCAGGCACCGACATGCCGACGCCGGCCGGTGCCGTGTCGCGCTCGCTGTTCAAGAAACAATCGGCGTCCGAAGCACACGGCTCGGATTTCGGCATTCCCGGCGAGCCGACCAAACCGCTGTTCAAGAAAAACTCTCTCGACGAGATGACCGTGCGCCGCACCGAGAAACCGGTCGAGGGAAAAGTGCCGGCGAAGCCTCAGCCGATCTCTCCCGTTGTTGGGGCCGGCAGGACAGACGGGGGCGCGAAGGAACGCGAGGACAAACCCGTCGTGCGCCAACGCGCCGGCATTGGTTCTTATGAAGACCCCGGCGACGCCCGCCGCGAAAAGCGCCGGCCCGCGAAGACAGGACGGCCCGGAAAGTAGTTCGTTCGAAAGGCCGGCGGGACGGCGCCCCCTCTGTCCTGCCCGTCCTCCACAGCAGCTGCGCTGCAGCTGCGGAGGGTGGACCGGACATCTCCCCCGCGAGTGGGGAGATTGGCAGCTTCAGCGCCCCGCTCGACGCTACCCTCCTCTTGCCCAGCGCATGACCTTTGGTGTACTCAGTCCCCACACCCAAACGTCTTGAAAGGAGGGCTGCGTGTTTATCGATCACCATCGTCAGCGTGGCCCGATTTCCGCCCTGCGAGCTTGCTTGCAGGGCTGACCAGGGACGGTCCGGGTTTTTCCCGCTTCGATTTTTTGGTCTGCCCTTCGTGGTGCGCATTGCCGAGCCTGATGGCCGCTTGCGCACTGACAAAGTGCATTGAGCCGGACTTTCCGGATAGACCAGAGAAATCGACATGGCCCTGATCAGCCTCAAATCCCTCGGCGTCACGATGAGTGCGCCGCTCTTTTCCAATCTCGACCTCACCATCGGCAGCGGCGACCGGCTCGGCATCGTTGCCGCCAATGGTCGCGGCAAGTCGACCTTGCTCAAATGCCTGGCCGGCGAGATGGAGCCGACCTCCGGCGACATTACCCGCACGCGCGGCTTGCGCGTCGGCCATGTCGAGCAGTCCGTTCCTGCTGCCCTGCTTGGCCGCAGCTTTCATCAGGTGGTGGCTGACGCTTTGCCGCCCGAGCAAGCCGAAAGCGAACTATGGCGTGTCAATGTGGTGCTGGATTCGCTCGACGTTCCTGAGGCGATGCGCGAGCGAGAGATGCAGGCGCTGAGCGGCGGCTGGCAGAGGCTGGCACTGATCGCGCGTGTCTGGGTCACCGATCCCGACATGCTGCTGCTCGACGAACCGACTAACCATCTCGACCTTGCCCGCATCAGCCAGCTCGAAACTTGGCTGAACGCGCTACCGCGAGAGGTGCCGGTGGTGATCGCCAGCCACGACCGCGCCTTTCTCGACGCCGCCACCAACCGCACGTTGTTCCTGCGCCCGGACCAGTCGCCGGTGTTTTCCCTTCCCTACTCCCGCGCCCGGCAGGCCCTCGATGAGGTCGATGCCTCGACCGAGCGAAAATTCCAGCGCGACATGAAGGTGGCGCAGCAATTGCGACGCCAGGCTGCCAAGCTCAACAATATCGGCATCAATTCGGGCAGCGACCTTCTCACGGTCAAGACCAAGCAGCTCAAGCAGCGCGCGGAGCGACTTGAGGACGCGGCGGCCCCGGCGCATCACGAGAAATCGGCGGGGGCGATCCGGCTGGCCAATCGCGGCACGCACGCCAAGGTGCTGATCACGCTCGACGACGCGGCGGTGGAAACGCCCGACGGCACGCTCTTGTTCAGGACCGGCAAGCGCCACATCTGCCAGGGCGACCGCATCGTGCTGCTTGGCCGCAACGGCGTTGGCAAGTCGCGCTTCGTCACGCTGATCCGCAACGCCATTATCGAACCCGACACGGTTCAGAACGTGAAGGTGACGCCGTCGACGGTGCTCGGCTACAGCGACCAGGCCCTGTCCGGCATCGGCGGCGACGATACGCCACTGGCGATGGTGTCGCGCCGTTACGATGTCGGCGAACAGCGCGCCCGCTCTCTGCTTGCCGGCGCCGGCGTCGGCATCGAGATGCAGGAGCGCAGGATCAGTGTGCTGTCCGGCGGCCAGAAGGCGCGGCTGATGATGCTGGCGCTGAGGCTCGCCAATCCGAATTTTTATCTGCTCGACGAGCCGACCAACCATCTCGACATCGACGGCCAGGAAGCGCTGGAGGAGGAATTGCTCAAGCACCAGGCAAGCTGCGTGCTCGCCTCGCACGATCGCTCCTTCATCCGTGCCATCGGCAACCGCTTCTGGCTGATCGAGAGGCGGCGGCTGACCGAAGTCGACGATCCCGAGGAGTTCTTCCGCTCAGTGGCTGAAGGGGCGGGATAGATCGGATTGTAAATTATCCGCTTACAGGTCCTTGAATCTTGTAAGCGATCTGTTTACATACCTCATGATCAAGTCTTTCAGGAACAAGGCCCTGTCAGAGCTCTTTCAAACCGGGAAAACCGGCAAGATCGACGCCAAGATGCACAAGCGCGTTCTTGTCCGGCTTGACCGCCTGGAAGCTTCAGAAAAGCCCGAGGAGATGAACCTTCCTGGCTTTGCCTTCCATGCGCTGAGAGGCTTCGATCCCATCCGTTACACGGTCCACGTCAACGGCCCGTGGTGCATCACGTTTGAATTCGACGGCAAGGACGCCCGCGTCGACTTCGAGCAATACCGCTGAGGCGGCCAGATTGGAGAAGTTCGATCTATGAGCGTGCACGAGCCGACGCGTCCTATCGAGCGCTGTCCCTCCCACCCGGGAGCGCTGCTTGAGGACATTATCCCGGCAACTGGAAAGACCAAGGTGGAAATTGCAAAGCTGCTCGGCATCTCCCGGCAGCAGCTCTATGACATCATCCGCGAAAAGAAGCCGGTTTCACCGGCTGTGGCCGCCCGCCTTGGGAAGCTGTTCGGCGATGGAGCCGCGATCTGGCTTCGCATGCAGGCAGCTTTCGATGCCTGGCATGCCGAACGTGAGGTGGATGTTTCGGCTATTCCGACGCTCAAGGTCGCGTAGGCCGTGGCGCTCGAATGAGAAATTAAACGCTGCGAGAAAAAAACGACGACCTGTCGGATCGCCTGAACCTGCCTCGTCCTTGGGATGCCGACACGATGATGCCGGCGCCAACCCAGGGAGAATGCATCATGTCCGTCCTTTCCTCCATCGGCCGCATCGCAACCCGATATGCGGCGGCGCGTGCCCGCCATCGTAGCGAGCGCATCCTGCTTTCGCTCCCCGCCGAACTGCGCAAGGACGTTGGCTTTCCAGAACTCTTCGACGCGCAGAACAGCCGCCGCTCAGCCGCCGTCTCGGCCAAGGTCATATGAGCGGCCGAGCCATGCGTCTATCGCTTGAGTTCTCCGGTCGCCCGGCCAGTCCGGGCCCGGCCCTCGAGAAAAATTTCAAGCCCATGTAGGACCGCCGTCACCTCGCGCGTCCTATGGTCCGCAAGGCCAAATCAAACGTGAAGAGGAACACGCAATGACCGACCAGACCCCTGTGCAGCCCAAGGCGAAAGTGCTCGGCGGATTGACCCCCTATCTGCAGGTGGACGGCGCCTTCAAGGCTGCCGAATTCTACCAGAAGGCGTTCGGCGCCGAACAGGTCTTTGCCTACCCCGCGGACGAAAAAGGCCGCACGATGCATGTCCACCTCCACATCAACGGCTCGACGCTGATGTTGGGCGACGCCTATCCCGAGCACGGCCACCCGCACCAGGCGCCGCAGGGCTATACGCTCCAGCTTCATCTCGGCAGCGACGAGATCGACGGCTGGTGGCAGCGCGCGGTCGACGCCGGCTGCGAGATCGTGACGCCGCTGCAGGTGATGTTCTGGGGCGACCGCTGGGGCCAGGTGAAGGACCCTTTCGGAGTCGCATGGGCGATGAACGCTCCAGTGGAGCAATAACCGTCGCAATTCGATAGCGGGCGTCAGCACTCTCGGCGAGAAGTGCGCGCCCACCTGCCCCGGGTCGCATCCCTGCCGGCCCGGCGCCGGATGCAGCAAACAAGGAGATTGCCATGTCCTATGTCGACGGTTTCGTGCTTGCCGTGCCAAAGGCAAAACTCGACGATTACAAGAAGCTGGCCAACACCGCCGGCGCCGTCTGGAAGGAACACGGCGCGCTCGCCTATGTCGAGTGCGTCGGCGACGATGTGCCTTATGGCGAGGTCACGTCGTTTCCACGCGCCGTGCAGGCCAAGGACGACGAAGTCGTCATCTTTTCCTGGGTCGTCTACAAATCCAGGCAGGACCGCGACGCGGTCATGGCCAAGGTGATGGCCGATCCACGATTGCAGCCGGATATGTCGAAAATGCCGTTCGACGGCAAGCGCATGATCTTCGGCGGGTTCCAGACGTTCATGGAATTGTAGGCAACGCACTTGGGCGGAGCGGGAGCGCTCCGCCGGAAATGCCGCGCCGCATTAAGCCAGTCTGTCCAGCAGGGGCTTCAGCCTGTCGCCGTAGCGCTTCCACAGGTCGACCGAGCCTTGATACATCGGCTGGCGCACCTGCGCGGCGGAAGCCGTGCGCACCGGCCGGTCGGTCTGGTGGAACGACAGCACGGCATCGTCCCATGGCAGCCCGAGATAGTCGATCAGCGCCCGGCTCTGGCCTTCCTGGTCGGCGACGAAATCCTCGTAGCGCACATCGTGCACGACGCCGGGCAGCACCTTGTGCCAATGCGCCATGATGTCCGTGTAGAGATTGTGGAAATCGGCGAGTTCGCCCAGATCATAGCCGTAGCGGTGGCTGTCGCCGCGGAAATGTACCTTGTAGATCGAAAGGCAGGTTGCCGCCGCATCGCGGGCGCAATGGATGATCCTGGCCTTTGGCATCATCATGTGGATGAAGCCGACAAGCAGGAAGTTGCCCGGCATCTTGTCGGTAACGTGGCGCATGTGCGGATAGCGGGCATGCAGCATGTCGAGATAGGCACGTCCCGCCTCGGCAAAATCCGTATCGGGTACATCCGAAACGCCCCAGGGGAAGCCGCCGGGCATGGTCGCCGGGAACTGCCTGCCGACCGCCGTCTTCAGGATACCGAGCTCGCCGGCCCCGTAGACCTGCGGATGGCTGGCGATGATCTGCTCGACCAGCGTCGTGCCGGAACGAGGCATGCCGACGACGAAGATCGGCGTGTCGTCGGAGATCGGGCTCGGCCTGTGCTTCTGGAAGAAATCCCTGTCGAACACCGTTTTCATAGCCTCGAATTCGGCGCGTGTCCTTTCCGCGTCGTAGTCGATGCCCTTGCGGCGGATGGCATTGCCTTCGGCGAAATAGTCGAAGGCTCTGTTATAATCCTTCAGATCGTCGTTGACCTTGCCGAGGCCGAAGGCAAGCTGCATGCGCGCCAGGCTGTCCGGCAGCGCCTTGGCGTGCTGGGCCTCCATCCCGGTCAATTCGGCATCGCGCTCCTTCTGGCGCTTGACCTGCGTCAGCATCAGCCAGGCGCGCGCCATGCCGGGATCGGCCGCCAGCGCCTGCCGGAACAGGTCGGCCGCCTCGTCGAGCTCGCCTTTTTCCATCAACCCGACGCCCAGCCCGTGCAGCAGTTCGGCGTCCTTCGGACGGATCGACAGCGCCTCGCGGAAGACGGCCAGCGCCTCGTCCAGGCGCCCCGTTTCCTGCAAGGTTTCGGCAAGCCCGATGCGGGCGCGGAAATGGAAGGGATTGCGCGCGACCGTGCCGCGATAGATCTCCTCGGCGCCTTCGAACTGGCCAAGCTGTTTCAGTGACGAGCCGAGATTGTCGCGCGCCGCGAGTTGGTCCGGCCGCAGCGCCACCGCGCCGCGGAAGAAGTCGGCGGCCGCCGCGACACGGCCGAGATCGCGCATCACCGTGCCGAGGTTGTTGAGGAAATCCGGATTCTTCGGCTGCAAGCGCACCGATTGCTCGAGGAGACCGAGCCCCTCGGCGCTGCGCCCGGTCTGGTGCAGCAAAAGACCGAGAAAATGCGCAGCCGCCGCATGGTTGACCTTGTGCGTCAGCACTTGCCGATAGAGCGCCTCGGCCTCTTGCCGCCGCCCCGCCTGATGCAGTTGCAGCGCCCTCTGCACATGCTGGTCGAGACTCGACGGCGGCTGTCCGCCCGAGCCGGAGTTGGCGCCAGCACCCGCCGCTCGTCTCTGATCTCTGTTAATGGGAAACCTGCCGTGTTTGTCCGCCTGCCGCGATCTAGGCCATTGGCGCGGCGGGTTCAAGGCTTTGCTTGGTTTCTTGCGCTTGCCATCGGCGCGGACAAGATCAAATCAGCCGGTTGGTCTCGGCCGTCTGCCTGGCGCGCCGAACCGTTCCGTCAGTATCGGCGATCGTCCGCCTTTCAGCCTCGTCGCTTCTGACGGTCAGCCGCGCCGACTTGACGATCATAGGTTTGCCGGTACGCCCGATGGCGACGGCATATGCGGTTGCCGGCCTGATGGGCGGGTTGATCGCTGTGGTATTGCCTCGTGAGCTTCTCGCAGAAACCATGGTTTTTGTCCTTTTTTTGGAGAAATAAAACGCAAATTTCGGGAGCGGACCCCAAAATGATTTTTTGAGAATTTTTGGAAAATATCATCAAACCATAGCAGAGTTTTTCAAATTAACGCAGCAATCTTTTTCCTTTGGCTTACTTATTTTTCCAAATCTTCTTGAAAACTATGCAAAGTCGAGCTACATATATATGAGCGTTTGGGCCAGAATTGGCATTTCGCGGCGTCAGAGGTTCTCGACCCGCCAATCTCATTCCAAATCATCGATATCGGCAACGCGGCGCATTTGCTCCGCGACCGTTCTCATTCTTCGAAAGACACCCATGAACACCGGAACCGTGAAATTCTACAATGGCCAGAAGGGTTTTGGCTTCATTCAACCAACCGACGGCGGCAAGGACGTTTTCGTCCATGTCAGCGCATTGGAACGCGCGGGCTTTCCTGGCCTCGCCGAAGGCCAGAAGCTGCAATTCGAGTTGGAGCGTGATGCCAAGGGCCGCGAGTCGGCCGCCAATTTGCAACTGATCTGATCCGGCCGAATTCGATGACCGCTGACCACGGATGTACTGGCAGCTCTCGAAAATGGCTTATTTCCAGCGATTGCCGGAAATAGGAAAGCGGGGCTCGTCCCCGCTTTTTTGCTTTGAGGCTCTCCGCCTCGCATGTCGCCACAGGGCTTAAAACATCAAGGCAGGACAATGCCGGACCGCACGACCCATTCCGTCGCACATTTCATGGCTCCTTTCGTACTCGGCGGGCTGGAAGGGCAACTGCCGGCGGGCGACTACGACATCGATCACGACGAAGAGCTGATCGAGGGCATGTCGCGGCTTGCCTGGCGCTGCGTCGCCACCTTCATCCATTTGCCGGCAAGAGCGGTGAAAAACCCGACCACCAGTCAACTCGTCGCCATCGATTACCTGGACCTCGAAACAGCGCTGAAGCGCGACAGGGAGAATGCAGCATGATCCGTTTCCAGCAGAATGCGCGTCCGCGCACCGACACGCCCTCGCATCTCTTCGCGGTCGGCCAGACCGTGCGCATGAAGAGCCGCACAGGGCTCCTCAACAAGACTGCGGAGCTGTTCGAGATCAAGAGCAGGCTGCCGGTCAAGGACGGCTCCCCGCAGTACCGCATCCGCAGCGAGCAGGAGACCCACGAGCGGGTCACCACGGAAGACAATCTCGAACCAGCCGACAATCCGATTGGCACCGACAATCCGATCGTTGGCAACGATCCGGCGGTCTGAGACCCCGGCGCCGCCAGACCACCAGCACGAGGAGCAGACAAGATGGCCAAGGGTCAACAGCGCAGCAACCGCGAAACACGAAAGCCCAAGAAGGACAAGGTGGTGGCCAAGCCCGCCTCCCCGTTCGGCTCGTCGGTCAAGCAGGCCGAGAGCGGCCTGAAGCCGAAATCGAAGAGCTGATCGCGGACGACTTCTTCCGCGCCCATCCCTGCCGCAGAATCTCCTGCCGGAGAATCTCCCTGGCGGAACAACGCATCATGGAGGCGTCCTTGAATTTCGTCATCGAGTTTTACCGATCGCGCGAAGCCGAGGAAGCGACGCTCGACAAGGTGTCGCTGGAAGCCCCTACCCTGCGCGCAGCCTGGCAGGGCGCCACCGCGCTCTTCCATACGCTCGCAATGCCGCAAATCCCCGATCGCGTGCGCATCTGCGATGAGCACGGCAGCGAGCTTTACTCCGGGCCGGCCGACGGCGCCTATCCATCCGCGTTGTGACCGTCACACGTCCCCGAAATTTGTTTTAGACGGCATCCGCGTTTTCCCAAGGTGCGGAAAAGACGAACACCCGGCCTTTCAGCAGCGGCCCCCGCCAACGATGCGGTAGTCGGCGGCGCGTGCCTCGCAGGCGTTGGGGAAGGTTCGCAACTCTCCGCCGCGCCGGGCGCAGACCGGCGCGTATTCGCGGGTGCAGAAAGTCTGCTCGCCGCCACCCTCGCCGCCGTCACGGCAGGGACCGTCGCGCACGATGCGATAACCCGCCCGGTCGGCAAGACAGGCATTGGCGAAGGTCTGGCGGTCGCCACCGCGCCGGGCGCAGACGGGCTCGTACTGTTTGGTGCAGAATTGCGGTCCCGGCCGCGGCGGCCGTGGCCGCGGTCCCGGGCCGTCGTCGACGACCACTGTACAGGCGGCAAGAACAGCCGACAGGAACAGGACGACAAAACCCTGTCGCGAGAAGATTGCCGCAAGAAACCTCATGATCGTCTCTCCCTCGATCCTCGCCTCGCTGCGTGCCGCTCCAAGTACGCAGCTGTTCGGGACAATGATATTCACGAAGCAAAGGCTCAAACCAGTCGCGCTGTTGCGATCCTCCGCATTCCATCGCCGATTGCAACCCTCGTTTGCAGCCGGCTGCTAAAAAGAACGTCGCCTGGATTATCCCGGCGCCTCGCACCGCCAGCCGTCGCCGCCGCTGGCCCATGCGTGACGGGGCTGTGGCCGATGACCCCTCAGGCAACGAGGCCTATTTGCGGCGCGTCGATGCTCGGATTGGTCGATTCATGCGTCGGGACGCGCCCATCGGGGGCGGCCCGCGGCGCTATCTTGCAACCTTCACTTTTCCGTGCGATAAATTCCGTGTTCGGGCATTTGCGACCCGGAGAGCGGAACGTTTTGGACGACCTTTCCCCGATACTGTGAATCTCTGACGGCCCCGTTTTTCGGCGGGGGGTTTGACCATGCGCCAATGCATGACTGCCGAAAGCTACCACCGGGAACTGCCCTCGACGCGAGGTGGCGGGCAGGACCATCAAGACTGAACGGGTGAAGGAGTTTCCCCAATGGCCCAGACCGGCACCGTTAAATTCTTCAACGCGACCAAAGGCTTCGGTTTCATCACGCCCGACGGTGGCGCCAAGGACGTATTCGTCCACATTTCCGCGATCGAGGCCTCGGGCCTGCGCACGCTCGTCGACGGCCAGAAGGTCACCTTCGACGTCGAGCCGGATCGCATGGGCAAAGGCCCCAAGGCCGTCAACCTCCGCGCCGCCTGAGCCATCGGCCAGCAGCACGCCCTTCCTGGCCGTGCGACTGAGGCTCCGAAGCTTGAATGACTTCGGAAGAGGCAAACGAATTTTGAAGGCGCGGCGATTTTCGTCGCGCCTTTTTCATGTCGCAGCGCAGCAAAAATGCTGTCGCCCCAAAGTGGATCCGGTGTCGGGTCAACGACATGCATCATAATGAAAACTTAAAGCGCGACGCGCTTTAAGTGCCCGCAAAACTTTCTCTTGCCGATGACGCTAAAATAAAGGACAAATTTCCATTCGGGCATTTGCCGGCCCGAGACTGGAGTTTATGGGATCAAAGGAGCTTCCCATGCCGCAGACCGGCACCGTCAAATTCTTCAACCATGCCAAAGGGTTCGGCTTCATCACACCGGATGATGGCGCGAAGGATGTCTTCGTTCATATTTCGGCCGTGCAGGCGTCGGGTCTTCCCGGTCTTGAGGATGGGCAGAAAGTGACATTCGACACCGAGCCTGACAAGCGCGGCAAGGGTCCCAAGGCCGTCAACCTGTCGATCGGCTGAGCCTGCTCCGGAACGGCGGCTGTTCTGGCAGGACAGCTTCGCTCCCTGGAGCGTTCGATAGTTGATGCCCGTGCCCTCCGGTCAGGCAAAAATTCGTTCAGCCCCCGTTCAGCCACGGTCTCATATTAATCTTTCGTAAAGCCGGACCGCATCCCCGGAATTCTTACGGGCCGGCACGAAGGAGATCGACATGAACCGAATTTTCAAGACAGCCGTGCTGTCCGCCGCAGTGGTTGCCACCACGTTCGCGGCCTTGCCCGCGGCCAATGCGGGCGATTGGCGTCACCGCCACCATCATGACCATGGCGATGCCATTGCCGCCGGCGTCCTCGGCCTCGCGGCCGGCGCGCTGATCGGCGGTGCGTTGGCCAACCAGCAGCCGCCGCCCCGCGACTACTACGATGATGGCTATTACGATCGCGATGTGCGGATTCGCCCGGCGCCGGTCCGCCGCTACTATGCCGAACCGCAAGTGGTCTACGCCGACCGCTATGCCGAACCGTGGACGCGCGGCTGGTACGACTATTGCTCCGACCGGTACCGCACCTTCAACGCCCGCACCGGCACCTTCACCGGCAATGACGGCGAGCAGCATTTCTGCACCGCTAACTGATCAAGGGCTTCCCTGCCTCAACAAAAGCGCTGACCGCAAGGCCGGCGCTTTTTTGTCAAGCCGGCACCGGCTTCGGCGCGACGCGCTTCACGTCAAAAACGGATTGCTCCGCCGCTCCTCGCCGAAACGCCCGCCCGGACCGTGGCCGCAGATGAAGCCGATGTCGTCGCCGAGCGGCAAAAGCTTGTCCTTGATCGAGGCGATGAGTGCCGCATGATCGCCGCCCGGCAGGTCGGTGCGCCCGATCGAGCCGCGAAACAGCACGTCCCCGACATGGGCGAATTTGGCCGCGCGGTTGTAATAGACGACATGGCCGGGCGCGTGGCCGGGGCAATGCAGCACCTCGAAGAGATGCGAGCCGAACGAGACCGTCTCGCCTTCGGTGAGAAACCGGTCGGGCACGCAGTTGCGCACGCCGGCAATGCCATAGCGCTCGCCCTGGTTCTCAAGATTGTCGAGCAACATCCTGTCGGCCTCGTGCGGGCCGATGATCTCGACACCGAGCGCTTCCTTCAACTCCATCGCGCCGCCGGCATGGTCGATATGACCATGCGTGATCCAGATCGCGCCGGCCGATATCGCATTGTCCTTCAGCGCCGCCAGCACCTTGTCGATATCGCCGCCCGGATCGACGACGACACCGTGCTTGTCGTCCATGTCGAACAGGATCGTGCAATTCTGCTGGAAAGGCGTGACCGGCACGATGCCGGCATTGAGCTGACCCATGATCGTCCTTTCGATGTTCACGCCGTGATGTAGAGGCGCGAGCGAAGGGCGTCCACCCTTGGGATCGGTCGTTCCAAAGCGCGTCGCGTCGAAACGCATTCATGCGGCGCGCTCTGGAAACAGAAATGGGCGGCCGAAGCCGCCCATTTGGCCAGCCCGAGATCGCAGGCTTACTTCTTCATGGCGCCCATGACCGCGCCGATAATGCCGGTCAGGATCGCGCCGCCGCCGGCGCCGCCGACGATGTTCTGCAGGTTGAGCGCGCTGCCCAGACCACTCGTCGCTGCCGCAGCCGCTGCCGGATCGACTGTGCCGCCGAGCAGGCTGCCGAGGATCGCCGCGCCGCCGACGCCGCCAATGGCGCCGCCCAGGATCTTGGGAAGCTGCCCCAGCGCCGCCGTCTTGATCGCCGCGCCGACCGCCTGACCACCGATGATGCCTGTAATGATCTGAACGATGATCGGAAGAAGCGTATTCATGTCCATCTTACCAGTCCCTCCATAGCTGCCAGCCTCCCGGGCCGACACCATCATGGAGACGCTGAATTCGGCGAAAGTCAAATGCAGAAACGCTGAAATAAAAGGGGCGGCCCGAAAACCGCCCCTGCTTGCGTGAAAAGCTGTGACTTTCGTTATTCTGCCGCGATCGCGTGCTTCGGCTGAACGGCCGCAGAATAGTCATTCATCAGAGTCTTGGCGATCTCGCCGACCTCGAATCGGTACGGCCCGATCTCCGAAACCGGGGTCACTTCCGCTGCCGTTCCAGTCAGGAAGCACTGCTCGAAGCCCTCGAGTTCTTCCGGCATGATGGCGCGCTCCACCACCTCCAGGCCGCGGTCCTTGGCGAGGCCGATGACCGTGCGGCGGGTGATGCCGTCGAGGAAGCAGTCCGGCTTTGGCGTGTGGATCCTGCCGTCCTTGACGAAGAAGATGTTGGCGCCGGTGGCTTCCGCGACCTGGCCGCGCCAGTCGAGCATCATGGCGTCGGCATAGCCCTTGGCCTCGGCGGCATGCTTGGACATGGTGCAGATCATATAGAGGCCTGCAGCCTTCGATTTGGACGGCGCCGTGCGCGGGTCGGGCCGGCGCCACTCAGCCATATCGAGACGTATGCCTTTCAGCTTCTGCGCCGGATCGAAGTAGCTAGGCCACTGCCAGATGGCGATGGCGCAATTGATGCGGTTGTTCTGCGCCGAAACGCCCATCTGCTCGCTGCCGCGCCAGGCGATCGGCCTGACATAGGCATCCTTGAAGCCCTGCTTCTTCAGCAGGGTACTGGAGGCGTCGTTGAGCTCGGCCACCGAATAGGGGATCTTGAAGCCGAGCAGCCGCGCCGATTCATGCAGGCGCTCGGTATGCTCGTTGAGCTTGAAGATCTCGCCACCATAGGCGCGCTCGCCCTCGAACACCGCGCTGGCATAGTGCAGGCCGTGGGTCAGCACATGGATCTTGGCCTCGCCCCATTGCACGAACTCGCCATTCATCCAGATGAAGCCGTCCAGTTGATCAAAGGGAACGGATGCCATGGTAACCTCCCGCGGGCGGCAGCCCGCATATCGTTGTTCGTTGCGTGCTCTTGTCGGCCGCGCCATCTGGTTGGGGCGCCTGCCGCTGTCTGGAAAGGTAGGCGGATAATCGTGCTCTGGCAAACTCAGGAAGTTCCGGAAAACCCGGCCTGTCTTGCCTTTTCGTTCGCAATCCGCCCAAAACCTTGTCAAAAATTATCATTGCAGGGAAATTACGTCAATAGTACTGACATAATCTTCCCTGCCCATGGAGAAAAGATGACGGATCGAAGCCGAGCAGCCGGGACACCGATCAGGACCGCGATGTCAATCGAGGATGGCATTGATTTCGCCCTCATCGAGCTGTTTTTCTTCGCCTATCGCGATTTCACCTCGGATCCCGATCAGATCCTGGCCGACTATGGCTTCGGCCGCGCCCACCACAGGGTGCTGCATTTCGTCAACCGCAGGCCGGGCCTGACGGTCGCCGAACTGCTCGATGTCTTGAAGATCACCAAGCAGAGCCTGGCGCGCGTGCTGAAGCAGCTGATCGACACCGACCATGTCGTGCAGTTGCAAGGGCCGCGCGACCGTCGCCAGCGCGAACTGTACCCGACCGCCAAGGGCCGCGCGCTGGCGCTGGCGCTGGCACGGCCACAGTCGCGCCGCATCCATGCTGCATTGGAAGATTCCGGAGCCGCCGAACGGACCCAGGTGGAACGCTTCCTCGAAGCAATGGTCAATCCGGAACTGAGAGCCCAGATCGACGTTGGGTCCGCAAAAATGTCAGGGAAAAGCCATGGAGAGCACTGAACGCGCTGATCACGCGGCCGCACCGGACGACGATGCGCCGCATCTGCTTGTGGTCGATGACGACACCCGCATCCGCAACCTGCTCAAGCAATATCTGACCGAAAACGGTTTTCGCGTCACCGTCGCCGGCAATTCGGGCGAAGCCCGGCGCAAGCTCGCCGGCCTCGACTTCGATCTTCTTGTGCTGGATGTGATGATGCCCGGCGAAAACGGCGTCGACCTGACCAAGGCGCTGCGGGCCGAGAAGAACGTGCCGATCCTGATGCTGACGGCGCTATCGGAAACCGACAGCCGCATCACCGGCCTGGAGGCCGGCGCCGACGATTACCTGCCAAAGCCCTTCGATCCGCGCGAATTGATCCTGCGCATAAACAACATCCTGCGCCGCGGCGGCCCTGCGACCACGCCCAAGGTGGAGCAGCTCGTCTTCGGTCCCTACACATTCCAGATCGCCAGGCGCGAATTGAAGCGTGGCGGCGAGGCGCTGAAGCTGACCGATCGCGAGCAGGAGATCCTGGCGATATTCGCCGCGCGCGCCGGCGAAACCATTCCACGCCACGAACTGGTCGGCGACGAATCGGATGTCGGCGAACGCACCATCGACGTCCAGATCAATCGGCTGCGCCGCAAGATCGAGCGCGATCCCTCCAATCCGGTCTGGCTGCAGACGGTCCGTGGTATTGGGTATCGGCTCAGCGTCGAATAGACTACCGCCTTCGGCCTGCCTGACGGCCACGGAGCGAGCGAAAGGTGAATGGCGACCACGGAACTGGAACAGCCGGAATCTGACGGCTTGAGCACGCGCTCCACACGGCTGCTCAAGAGGGGTCCGCGCGTCTGGAACCGGTTCTGGCGCCTCGTTTCGCTCTACATGCCCAAGCGCCTCTACGCGCGCTCGCTGATCATCGTCATCGCGCCGATGATCCTGCTGCAATCGGTGGTCGCTTTCGTCTTCATGGAGCGGCATTGGGCGACCGTGACGCAGCGCCTGTCGCAGGCGACCGTGCGCGACATCGCCGCCATCATCGACCTGATCGAGACCTATCCGCACGACGCCGACTACGCCAACATCATCCGCATCGCCCAGGACCGTATGCAGTTGAAGGTCGACCTCCTGCCGCCCGACCCGCTGCCGCCGCCCGGGCCAAAGCCGTTCTTCTCCATCCTCGACGACGTTCTCTCCGCCGAGATCACCCGCCAGATCAACCGGCCGTTCTGGATCGATACGGTCGGCAACTCCAACATCATCGAGGTGCGCGTCCAGCTCGAAGGCAAGGTGTTGCGCGTCTTCGTGCGCCGCAGCCAGGCCTATGCTTCGAACACGCACATCTTCCTGATCTGGATGGTCGGTACCTCGCTGGTGCTGCTGATGATCGCCATTCCCTTCCTGCGCAACCAGATCCGGCCGATCCTGACGCTGGCCGAAGCCGCCGAAAGCTTCGGCAAGGGCCGGCCGATGCCGCGTGATTTCCGTCCGCGCGGCGCGGAGGAGGTCCGCCGCGCCGGTTTTGCCTTCATCCAGATGCGCGAGCGCATCGAGCGCCAGATCGAACAGCGCACCGCCATGCTCACCGGCGTCAGCCATGACCTCAGGACCATCCTCACCCGCTTCAAGCTGCAGCTGGCGCTGGCGGGCGGCAAGGCCGAGACCAAGGCCGCGCTCAACCAGGACATCGACGACATGCAGTCGATGCTCGAAGGCTATCTTGCCTTCGCCCGTGGCGAGGCCTCGGAAGACACCGGGCGCTTCGATCTCGAAGCCTATTTCCAGAAGCTGAGCGAGGAAGCTCGGTTGCGCAAATGCAAATTGTCGACGACGCTTTCCGGCGATCCGACCGTGCATGTGCGGCCGAACGCCTTCGCCAGGCTGATGTCGAATGTCATCGGCAACGCCTTCCGCTACGCCAAGACGGTGGAGGTGGCCGCCAATCATGGCCGCGGCTCGCTCGTGGTCACCATCGACGATGACGGTCCGGGCATTCCGGCCGAAAAGCGCGAAGAGGTGTTCAAACCCTTCATGCGGCTCGACGAGGCCCGCAATCTCGATGCCAGCGGCACTGGCCTCGGCCTGTCGATCGCCCGCGACATCGCCCGCAGCCATGGCGGCGACATCACGCTCGATGTCAGCCCGCTCGGCGGCTTGCGCGCCGTGATCAAGGTTCCGGCCTGACAGGGACTTAATCGCGGGAAGCGGAAACCGTTTCCGGACGAGGTCATGTTCGGCCGATTTCATTGGCGCGTCATGAAACCATGCTGAAGAGCGCGCATGAAGCGCGCGACCTCACTTGATTCGAGCCCGCCGTCTGACTTCGATCCCGTGCCCGCCCGGGTGCGCTGGAGCGAAGCGAGGGCCGCAGGCTGGTCGCCGTCCCGGCATCATACCGAGGCAACCGCCGACCTTTCGAGCAAAGGCCCGCCATGCGCATATTGATGGTCACCGACGCCTGGCGCCCGCAGGTCAATGGCGTCGTCCACACGCTGGAGCGGCTCACCGAGACGCTGAAATCGTTCGACGTCGCGGTGGATTTCCTGACACCCAACATCTTTCACACTTTGCCCTTGCCGACCTATCCCGATATCCGCCTGGCGCTGACCACGCCAGGTCATGTCGCGCGCCTGATCGAGGCCTACAAGGCAGACCACATCCACATCGTCACCGAAGGTCCGCTCGGCATCATGGCGCGGCGCTACTGCCGCAATGCCGGCCGGCCGTTTACGACCAGCTACCACACACGCTTTCCTGAATATCTCAGCGCCCGGCTGCCGGTGCCGGAAAGCTGGGCCTATCGCTGGCTGCGCGATTTCCACAATTCCGGCCAAGGCACGCTGGTCGCGACGCAGTCTCTGGCGGATGATCTTGCAGCGCGCGGCTTCAACAAGCTGAGGCCATGGACGCGCGGCGTCGACACCGATCATTTCCGGCCCGACAAGAGGAAGGATCTCGGCTTCCCCGGCCCGTTGTTCCTCTGTGTCGGCCGCGTCGCCATCGAGAAGAACCTCTCCGCCTTCCTCGATCTCGACCTGCCCGGCAGCAAGGTGATTGTCGGCGAGGGCCCGGAACTGGCGAAGCTCAAGGCGCGCTACCCCGCCGCGCATTTTCTTGGCCACCGCCCCAACGATGAACTGGCCGAAATCTACGCCTCGGCCGACGTTTTCGTCTTTCCGAGCCGCACCGACACCTTCGGCAACGTCATCATCGAAGCGCTGGCCAGCGGCACGCCGGTCGCCGCCTTTCCGGTCACGGGACCGATCGACATCGTCGGCGACGGCTTCGGCGGCGCGGTCTCCAGCGACCTGCGCGCGGCATCGCTCGCCGCCCTCGATGTCGACCGCGCCGAAGCCCGCGAACGCGCCATGCGCTACAGCTGGAAAGCCTGTGCGGAAATGTTTCTCGATACGGTCCAGGAGGCGCTGGGCACGACGCGCAAACTGGCAGCCTGACGCTACCCCTCGGCTAAAACAACCGCCCGCCGTCCGGCACCTTGCGCTCGATGGCGCCGAGCACCACGGCGCCCTCCTCGTCGGGAAAGCCGAGCGTCAGCACTTCCGACATGAACGGCCCGATCTGGCGCGGCGGAAAATTGACCACCGCGAACACCTGCCGGCCGATCAGCGTCTCGGGCGTATAATATTTGGTGATCTGCGCCGACGATTTCTTCACCCCGATCTCGGGCCCGAAATCGATCTTGAGCTTGAATGCCGGCTTGCGCGCCTGCGGAAACGGTTCGGCCTCGACGATCGTGCCGGCACGGATGTCGACACGATCGAAATCGGCGAAACTGATCTCGGGCTTGCGCTCGCTGCTTGAACTCATGTCGAAAACATCTTGGTCAGGCGTTGCCGAAAGTCTCGAACAGCACCCCCGCCAGCGCGTCCTTGGCCGATGTGCCGGACCAGACGACGAACTGGAAAGCCTGGAAGTAGCATTCGCAGGCCTCCAGCGCCGACGACAGCAGCACCTCGACCTGCTGGCTCGAAGGCTCGACCCCGCCGGCCAGAAGCAGCGACTGGCGGAACATGATCGCGCCTTCCTGCTCCCACAGGTCGAAATGGCCGAACAGCATCTGTTCGTTGATCAGTGACAACAGCCGCATCACTTCCAGCGCGCGCGCCTCCGGCACCTTGATGTCAAAGGCGCAGGCCAGATGCAGCGCCTCGAAATCCTCCATCCACGAGAAGGAGACGTGATAGTCGGTCCAGCTTCCGGCGACCGAGATCGAGATTTCGTCGTCGCCGGCCCGTTCGAAGGACCAGTCATTGTTGTGGGCCACCTGCTCAATGACATCCACCGGATGGATTTCGCGGGAGAATTCGAGTTCGAGAAGTTCCATGGAATGCTTCCTGTGTTCAGGGGAGCGCCACACGCTCCGCGGGGCACACACGACGAACAATCTGATCTAGAACTCGGACGGCCAGGACTTCTCGACGCAAAGACCCCAGACCGGACCCCACCGCCCGGCGCATGACCCTGCTCCGAATCATGCAACAAATTCAGTCTATTGATCGGGAGTCGCGTGAACAGCCCAATTTTTCGCGCTGCGTCATTCGCATGTGGAAAGGCGCTGTCACACAGAGTCACGCAATGCCGGTAAGCGATTCACGGCAAAGCGCTTTTCAGGCTGGTGCTTTGTGGAAAAGTTTAACGAATTATTTTTTCGGCCTGGGCTTTGCGGAAGCCGCAGGTGTGGCCTGCCCGGTCAGTTCGGCAAGCCTGGCCTCGAGCGCCTCGATGCGGTCGACAAGGCGAGCATTCTCTTCCCTGGCCTTGGCGGCCATTTCGCGCGCGGCCTCGAATTCCTCGCGCTGCACCACGTCCATCGAATTCAGGATGCGTTCGGCCTGTCCCTTGAAGGCGGTCTCCACCTCACGCCGCACGCCCTGCGCGGCGCCCGCGGCATCGGTCATCAGCTTGGCGAATTCATCGAGAATGCGGTTCGGTCCGGTCGACATGGCAAATCCTCGGTTGCTGGAATTGAGTTAGTAGTGCCGCGCGCCGAATGCAAGAACGTTGAGGGTTGCCGTTCCATCTGCGTTGCTGTGGCGCATGGCGGTGCCATTCCTGTAAGAAGCTCCCGGACGACGCCAGAGCTGTACTTGAGGGCGCAAGCTCGCCTATTGTGTTCTCGTCTCGTATTGCCTCAAGCACACTTCAGTCAGGTCACCAATGGCAACCCCTCCGCGCCGACCGACCAATCCGATGGCAGCCGCCGAAGCTGCCTTCAAACCGGTGAAGAAGCCGGCACCGCCAATTCGCGAAGCTTCGGCCGCGCCGAACGTCCGCGAGCTTGTTTCGATCCGGATCGACCGGGCCGTGCTCGATCATTTCCAGGAAGATGGCCCCGGCTGGCAGGACAGGATCAACGACGCGTTGCGGCAGTTGGTGGCCGCCAAGCCAAGGGACTGAGCTCACCGCCCGCACGGCGCGATGGGCCTGCAAGCGGTGATCCGATCCGATCTTTGAGGCCGACCACCTTGCCTTGACCCCGCCAAAACCCTGCCGCATGGTCCGCGCCAAACGCAACCGAGAGCTCCCGTTGAACGAATATTTCCTGCTGCCGCTGGCCTCGTTGCCCTTTCCCAACATCGACCCGGTGCTGATTCAGATCGGGCCGCTGGCGGTGCACTGGTACGGCGTCGGCTACATCGTCGGCATCCTGTTCGCCTGGTGGTACGCCAAGCGGCTCGCCGCCAATCCGAAACTCTGGGCCGACGGCATCCTGCCGATGAAGCCGGAGGACCTCGATGATTTCATCATCTGGGCGGCCATCGGCGTCGTGCTGGGCGGACGCACCGGCTACGTGCTGTTCTATGACCTGCCGCGCTATATCGCGCACCCGCTCGACATCTTCGCCGTCTGGCAGGGCGGCATGTCGTTCCATGGCGGCCTGCTCGGCGTCATCCTCGCCATGACGCTGTTTTCGATCAAGCGCGGCATCCGCACCTGGTCGCTGTTCGACGTCGTGGCCGCCGGCGTGCCGGTCGGTCTTGGCCTCGTGCGCGTCGCCAACTTCATCAACTCCGAGCTCTGGGGCCGGCCAACCGACGTGCCGTGGGCGATCGAGTTTCCCAATGGCGGGCCGTTTACCCGCCATCCGAGCCAGCTTTACGAGGCCCTGCTTGAAGGCCTGGTGCTCTTTCTCGTGCTGCGCTTCCTCACCCATTCGCGCCTCAAGCTGAAGACGCCGCGCTTCGTCGGCGGCGCCTTCATCTGCGGCTATGGCCTGTCGCGCATAGCAGTCGAATTCTTCCGCGAGCCCGACCAGCAGCTCGGCTATCTCCTTGGCACCAACTGGCTCACCATGGGCATGATCCTGTCCTCGCCGATGGTGCTGGCCGGCATCTGGGCGATGACGACAGCCAAGCCGGTGCCGCGGTCACGGCCGCAGGCGACATGACGCGGCTGAAGGCACGCATCGTCGATCTGATCGAGGCGACAGGGCCGATCCCCGTCAACGAATACATGGCATTGTGCCTGTTCGATCCCGAGGCGGGCTACTACACCACGCGCGAACCGTTCGGCGCCGCCGGGGATTTCGTCACCGCGCCGGAGATCAGCCAGATGTTCGGCGAGCTCGTCGCCGTCTGGCTCTACCAGGCCTGGCTGGCGGTCGGCCGGCCGACGCCGGTCACCATCGGCGAGATCGGCCCCGGCCGCGGCACGCTGATGAAGGACATGCTGCGCACCCTGTCGCGGCTCGAACCGGCACTGGCCAACGACGCTGCCTTCGCCATGATCGAGACCAGCCCGCGCCTGACCGAGGTGCAGAAACAGACGCTCGGCGCCACACCGTTCTCCATTCGCTGGCACGAGACCATCGACACGCTGCCGCCACAGCCGCTTTTCATCGTCGGCAACGAATTGTTCGACGCCATCCCCATCCGCCAGTTCGTCCGCACCGGCACCGGCTGGCGCGAGCGCGTGGTCGGCCTCGACGGCGCTGACAATCTTTGCTTCTTCGCCGGCGCCGGCTCGCTCGACCCGACGCTGCTGCCCGCCGATGCCGGCGAGGCGCCGCAAGGCGCGATCGTCGAACTGGCGCCGGCGCGCAGCGCCCTGATGGCGACCATCGCCGAGCGCATGGCCGCTCATGGCGGCTCCGGCCTGTTTGTCGACTATGGCCATCTGCGGCCGGGTGTCGGCGACACGTTGCAGGCCTTGCGTCGTCATGATCACGAAGATGTGCTGGCCAATCCCGGCGAAGCCGATCTCACCTCCCATGTCGATTTCGCCGCCCTTGCCGGGGTGGTGCGCGCGCATGGTCTCGACGCCCATCTGTCGACGCAGGGCGATTTCCTGCTCGGCCTGGGCATTCTGGAGCGCGCCGGCCGGCTTGGCGCCGATGCCAGCCAGGCGGCACGCGACAAGATCGCTGGCGATGTCGAACGCCTCGCCGGGCCGCAGGCCATGGGCGACCTGTTCAAGGTGCTTGCCATAATGCCGCGCGGCGTTGCCGTTCGCCCCTTTGCCCAGGCTCCGAGCTCGGATTGACAAGGCGTGACGACGGCCAGCCCGGTTGTGTCGGTAGCTTTTCATGGCCGGCAACTTCTCATGATAGGAATTTTTTCTTGACAGGGTGAAGGCAACTATGGTAGATATTTGGTTATGGTGCTGAGTTGCGCCAGGGACCCGCCGCACAGGCGGGTTTTTCCGTTCAATGCTCCCTCACCGCGCAGCGGCGAAGGAACCGTTACCCCGGATTCGTTGCGTTGCCCCTTCGCCACGCCGGATTGACTTTTCATCGTCACCCCTCCCAATCTCCCGTCCGGTAAAAGAGCGGCTGAACGCCGGCCGTCTCGCTTCGGACTTTTTCTTGACGAAACCGCCCACACGGACAACAACGCCCACATGCTGAATCAGACCAAACTGGATCCCGTGCGGTCGCCGCTGCTGGACCTGGCGCAGGCACAAGGCATCCGCCACGGTTATTTCACCCGCGTCGGCGGCGTCTCGACCGGCATCTATCAGGGCCTCAACATCGGCACCGGCTCGGATGACGACCAGGCGCTGGTCGCCGAGAACCGCCGCCGTGTCGCCGCCTGGATGGGCGTGCCGGCGGACCATCTCCTGACCGCCTGGCAAATCCATTCGCCTGATGTCGTCGTCGCCAGGGGACCCTTTGCAGGCGAGCGTCCCAAGGCCGACGCCATCGTCACCGACCGGCCGGGCATCGCCATCGGCGCCTCGACCGCCGATTGCGGCCCTGTGCTGTTCGCGGATGCCGGGGCGCGCATCATCGGCGCGGCGCATGCCGGCTGGAAAGGCGCCTTCACGGGGGTGCTCGAAAACACCATTGCCGCCATGGAAAGTCTCGGCGCTCGCCGTGAAAACATCGTCGCCGTGCTCGGCCCCTCGATCGGCCCGGAAAACTACGAGGTCGGGCCTGAATTCGTCGCCCGCTTCGTCGAGGCCGATGGCGAAAATGACAGATATTTCGCGCCTTCGGCGAATCCCGGTCATTCGATGTTCGACCTCAACCGCTACACGGTGGACCGGCTCGACAGGGCGGGTGTGATCGCGCAAGGTCTCGGCCGCTGCACCTATGCCGAGGAAGATCTGTTTTACTCCTACCGGCGCACGACGCACCGCAAGGAACCCGATTACGGCCGGCAGATATCGGCAATCGTTTTGGAGAGTGAATAATGGCGCTGCATTTTGAACGATCCGAATTCGACGCGCGCCGCGACCGGCTGGTGATCGAGATGGCCGAGAAGAAGCTCGACGCCATCCTGCTCTTCGCGCAGGAAAGCATGTATTGGCTGACCGGCTACGACACGTTCGGTTTCTGCTTCTTCCAGTGCTTGGTGGTGAAAGCCGACGGGTCCATGGTGTTGCTGACCCGCTCGGCCGACCTGCGTCAGGCGCGCCACACCTCAATCATCGACAACATCGTGCTGTGGACCGATCGCGATGGCGCCAATCCGGCCGTCGACCTGCGCAATCTGCTGAACGAGCTCGACCTGCTCGGCGCCCGCATCGGGGTCGAATACGACACTCATGGGCTGACCGCCTATAATGGCCGCCGCCTCGACGAGCAGCTGCAGACCTTCGGCCAGATCGCCGATGCGTCCGGCATCGTCGGTCGGCTGCGCCTGTTCAAGAGCCCGGCCGAGATCGCCAAGGCCGAGAAGGCGGCGAACCTGGCCGACGACGCGCTGGATGCGGCCTTGCCGCTGATCAAGCAGGGCGGTGACGAGGCGCTGATCCTTGCCGCCATGCAAGGCGCGATCTTTGCCGGCGGCGGCGACTATCCGGCCAACGAATTCATCATCGGCTCCGGCGTCGACGCACTGCTGTGCCGCTACAAGGCCGGCCGCCGCAAGCTCACCAAGAACGACCAGTTGACGCTCGAATGGGCGGGAGTCTTTCATCACTATCATGCGCCGATGATGCGCACGGTGCTGACCGGCAAGGCCTCGAAGCGTCACCAGGACTTGTTCGACGCGGCCCGTGCCGCGCTGCTGGCGGTCGAGAAGGCGATGACGCCGGGCAACAGTTTCGGCGACGTGTTCGACGCGCATGCCCGTGTCATGGAGGCGCGTGGACTGACCAAGCATCGGCTGAATGCCTGCGGCTACTCGGTCGGCGCCCGCTTCACCCCGTCCTGGATGGACATGCCGATGTTCTACCAGGGCAATCCCGAGCCGATCGCGCCGAACATGACGTTGTTCGCCCACATGATCATCATGGATTCCGAAACCGAGACGGCGATGACGCTTGGCCGCACCTATCTCACGACCGAATCACAGCCGAAGCCGCTTTCCCGCCATGATCTCGACTTGATCGTACAGTGAATCCACGATGGGAGGCGTTCTTCGCCAAGGAGTTAGAAGGCAAATGAGACGATCGCAGCTGACGACCGTGTCATTGCTCGTGGTCCTGGCGCTCGCCGCCTGCACCAACGCAAAAGACGTCCTCGAACCCTCCGCCATCACCCCGCCCACGGCCGCGGCGCCGGCCACGCCGGCAGCCCAGGGCAGCGCCGCCACCCCGGCGCCCGCTGGCCCTGCCACTACCGCGGCGGGCGCTCCAGCAACGACCACGACGTCAGCCACGCCCGCACAGACAGCCGCAATCCTTGCCAGGACGCGCCTGCAGATCGCGCCGATCGTCGGCGCTTCGGTGGAAGCGGCGACGCCGCTGACGGCGGAGTTGCAGACGCGCGCTAGGCAGCGCGGCATCACGCTGGCCGGCAGCGCCGACCAGACCGCGACCCATGTGCTCAAAGGCTATTTCTCGGTGATCTCCGAAGGCAAGGACACCACCGTCATCTATGTGTGGGACGTCTACGATCCCTCGGGCAACCGCCTGCATCGCATCAACGGCCAGCAGAAGGCGGCTTCGGCCAATTCCGGCGCCAGCGCGGGCGGCGAAAGTTGGAAAGCGGTGGCGCCAGCCACCATGCAGGCGATCGCCGACCAGACCATCGACCAGTTCGCGGCATGGCTCGGCGGCAAGGCGGGCTAGACCATCGGACCCGAATGGAAACGGCCGCGGGGAAATCCGATGCTTGAACAAGGGGAAGGAGCAGCGGCGCCGGGTCCGCTGCCCGGTGTTGCCCATACGCGATGGCGCGAACATTTCCCAGGATTAGCCGGCGGATTTCCAATCACGGTGCTTGCAATAGCCGCGCGGGCCGCTAAAAGCCCGGTTAAAGGGCGTAGGCGAGTCTGTTGGGGCTCTCCATCCTCCACCAGGAACGGTGCATGAAACTCTTCGCGGGCAATTCCAACAGGGTGCTGGCCGAGGCGGTCGCCCGCTATCTCAACATCCCGCTGGGCAAGGCCAGCGTCAGGCGCTTCGCCGACCAGGAAATCTTCGTCGAGATCCAGGAAAACGTGCGCGGCGAGGATGTCTTCATCCTGCAGTCGACTTCCTTTCCGACCAACGATCACCTGATGGAACTGCTCATCATGATCGACGCCTTCATGCGCTCGTCGGCCAAGCGCATCACGGCGGTGATCCCCTATTTCGGCTATGCCAGGCAGGACCGCCGCGCCTCCGGCCGCACGCCGATCTCGGCCAAGCTGGTCGCCAACATGATCACCCGCGCCGGGGTCGACCGCGTGCTCACGCTCGACCTCCACGCCGGCCAGATCCAGGGCTTCTTCGATATTCCGACCGACAATCTGTTCTCGGTGCCGGTCATGGCCCGCGATGTGAAGGCGAAATACAAGCAGCTCGGCAACGTCGTCGTGGTGTCGCCCGACATTGGTGGCGTGGTGCGTGCACGCGCGCTGGCCAAGCGCTTCGACGCACAGCTCGCCATCGTCGACAAACGCCGCGAGCGTCCCGGCGAATCGGAGGTCATGAACATCATCGGCGCGGTCGCCGGCAAGGACTGCCTGCTGATCGACGACATCGTCGATTCCGGCGGCACGCTGTGCAACGCCGCCGATGCGCTGCTGGCCAACGGCGCCACCAGCGTCACCGCCTATATCACTCATGGTGTGCTGTCGGGCGGCGCGGTCGCCCGCATCAGCGGCTCCAAGCTGCAGGAACTGGTGATCACCGACTCCATCCAGCCGACCCAGGGCGTGCTCGACGCCCCCAATATCCGCGTCATCTCGATCGCCGACCTGATGGGCGAAGCCATCTCGCGCACGGCAACCGAGGAATCGGTGTCGAGCCTGTTCGACTAATTGTCGATCCCGGCGGGCGCGTAGCGCAGCAAAACCGATTACAACGTGCAATCAGTGCTCCTGCAAATGGACCTTAGACCGAAGGTTGGCGCATCAGCTTGATGCTATCGGCGCTGTCTCAAGCGGCGATCGGACCGCCTATGCGCCGCGGGTTTTCGCCGGCATCTCGCGCGCCGCGCATATAGCCGCGCGGCGACGCGCCCAGCATTCGCTTGAACATGGTGATGAAGGCCGGCACGCTGTCATAGCCGAGATCGAGCGCCACCCGGGTGATCGGCTCGCCATCGGCGAGCCTCGGCAGCGCCGCGAACAGGCATGCCTGCTGGCGCCATGTCGACAGCGACAGTCCGGTCTGGCGATGAAAGGCGCGCGTGAAGGAGCGTCGGCTCATGCCGGCGGCGTCCGCCCACTCGTCGATCGTCGCGCGCGGCGACGGTGCCGCCACGAAACGCCGGCACAGCGCGGCCAGCCTGGGATCGGAGGGGAACGGCAGGCCAAGCGGCCGCTCCGGCAAAGTCGGGATTTCGTGCAGCAGAAGATTCATGATCAGCCCGCCACGCCCTTCCAGCACGCCGCCTTGCGGCAGTTTTTCCGATTCAACGATCAGGCTGTGCATCAGGTCGGTGACGCCGACGACGCGCAAGCCTTCCGGCAGTCCGGGGATCGCTCCCGGCATGACATAGACCGAGCGCATCGAGACATCGCCCAGCATCTCGACGGAATGCTCGGTGCCCGCGGG
Source organism: Mesorhizobium sp. B2-6-4 (assembly GCF_006441495.1). Classification (NCBI taxonomy): domain Bacteria; kingdom Pseudomonadati; phylum Pseudomonadota; class Alphaproteobacteria; order Hyphomicrobiales; family Phyllobacteriaceae; genus Mesorhizobium; species Mesorhizobium sp. B2-6-4. The sequence continues at coordinate 139,311 of NZ_VFUE01000007.1, read as the reverse complement.
AATCCACATGGCGTGATCGGGCGGGACCATCCAGCGCCCGTGCCGCGTCGTCACCAGCACGACACCGACCAGCGCATGCAGCAACTGGCTGCGGCTGTGGCGGTGCCGCGGCACATGGTAGCCGTCGGGATATTCGGTCGGCAACGCCACCGCCGGCCCGGCCACTTGCTCCAGCCATAGCCAGCGACGCTCGTGCAACTGCTCGAGGTCGGCACTACCAGCGTGAAAAATTTCCCTGCCGTGCGGCATAAGCTATGGCCCACTTGCGAAACTATTGGACCAAACCACGAAAGAAGTCGTCCCGCAAGCAGCCTATAAGCCATCCGTTCCCAAGGCGGCCGCAGGAGCGTCCGCCAGCTTGCCCGCGGGTATGCCCGCCAAAAAGACTACGGAGCCTGCCTTGACCGATACGACAGCCGTCGCCCCTCCCGCGACCGCCAGCCATGCTTCAGCCCAGGCGACGGCCTTCACCGTCATCCTGGCGGTGAGTTTTTGCCATTGCATCAACGACATCATGCAGTCGCTGCTATCGGCCATCTATCCCCTGTTGAAGGAGAATTACGGCCTCGATTTCTGGCAGATCGGTCTTCTCACCTTCACCTTCCAGGTGACTGCGTCGCTGCTGCAGCCGGTGATCGGCATGATCACCGACAAGCGGCCAATGCCCTATTCCCTGCCCTACGGCATGGCCTCCTCGCTGATCGGCCTGATCGTGCTTGCCTATGCCGGCCACTACACGCTGCTCCTGATCGGCGCTTCGCTGATCGGCATCGGCTCGGCGATCTTCCATCCGGAATCCTCGCGCATCGCCCGCTTCGCCTCAGGCGGCCGCTTCGGCCTGGCGCAGTCGCTGTTCCAGGTCGGTGGCAATTTCGGCCAGTCCATGGGACCGCTGCTGGCGGCATTTATCGTCGTGCCTTTCGGCCAGACCAGCATTTCATGGTTCGCCGTCGGCTCGCTTATCGGCATCGTCGTGTTGTGGCAGGTCGGCGGCTGGTACAGCCGCTTGCGCGCCACACAGGCGAACCGCAAGACGTCCAGTTTCGTCTCGCCCTTCCCGCGCCGCAAGGTGATGGGGGCCCTGGCGGTGCTGACGCTGCTGGTCCTGACCAAGAACGCCTACATCGCCAGCCTCTCCAGCTACTACACCTTCTACGCCATCCATAAGTTCGACGTCTCGGTGCAGATGTCGCAGGTCATGCTGTTCCTCTTCCTCGGCGCCTCGGCGCTGGGCATCCTGCTCGGCGGTCCGTTCGGCGACCGCTACGGACAGAAGGCGATGATCTGGTTTTCCATCGTCGGCGTGCTGCCCTTCACGCTGGCGCTGCCCTACGCCAACATGGAATGGACGATGGTGCTGACGGTGCTGATCGGCCTGATCCTGTCGTCGGCCTTCTCCAACATCGTCGTCTTCGCGCAGGAACTGGTGCCGGGCCGCGTCGGCATGATCGCCGGCATCTTCTTCGGCTTCGCCTTCGGCGTCGGCGGCATAGCGGCGGCCGTGCTCGGCATCGTGGCCGACATGAAGGGCATCGACTTCGTCTTCCAGATCTGCTCGTACCTGCCGTTCCTGGGCCTGCTGACGGTGTTCCTGCCCAATATGAAGGAAGCGCGGAAGGCCTAGCCTGGGAAAGCGCCTCGACACGTGCGAGCGCGTCGAGGCCTCAGTGCAGGCCGAATTCGCGCAGCAACTCCTCACGGTGGCGCACGAAGCGGCTTTCGCTGCGGTCACGGGGACGCGGCAGGTCGACGGTGATCAGCCGCGCCGCGCCGCCTTTCTCCTTGGGCAGAATCAGCACTCTGTCGGCGAGATAGATCGCCTCCTCCAGGTCGTGGGTGACCATGACCATGGTGACGTTTTCCTCGCTCCAGATGCGCGCCAGTTCCTCCTGCATGGAGATCTTGGTCATGGCGTCAAGGGCGCCGAGCGGCTCGTCGAGCAGCAGGATTTCGGGCTGCACCGTCAGCGCCCGGGCGATGCCGACGCGTTGCGCCATGCCGCCCGAAAGCTGCCGCGGGTAGGCATCGCTGAACTCGGCAAGACCGACCAATGCTATGTAGAAGCGCGCCCTCTGCTCGGCCTGCGCCTTGGGCACGCCGCGAACTTCGAGGCCGAAGGCGACGTTGCCAAGCACGCTCAGCCAGGGCAGCAAGCGCGGTTCCTGGAAGATCACCGCCCGCTCCGCGCCGACCCCTTTTATTTGCTTGCCATCGATCGCAACGGCGCCTTCGTCGGCGATCTCTAACCCGGCAAGGATGCGCAGCAATGTCGTCTTGCCCGATCCGCTGGCGCCGACAATGACCACGCACTCGCCGGAGCGGATGTCGAGATTGAGCGAACGCAGCACGGCGAGCGAGCGCCCGCCGAGCGCAAAGGACTTCGATAGGTCGCGGATCGTGACCTCGCCGCGTGCTGTGGCCATGCTGGGTGCCTCCTTGCTCAATTGGTCTTGCTTTCGCCTGGCCGGTAGAGGATGTCGGCAGCCTTGAGCTTGCCTTTCGGCAGGCGGCCGTCGCGCTCGAGCACAGCCACCCAGAAGTCGATGTCGCGGTCGGTCGCCACCGCCTTTTCGCGCAGGCCGAAACCCGTCCAGTAGCGCGCCAGTTCGCCGTTCTCGCCGCGTTTGTCGAGGATTTCGGCCAGCACCTTGCGGGCCTCGTCGGGATTCTGCCGCGACCAGTCGGCCGCACGCGCGGACTGTTCGACGAAGTTCTTGGCGGCGTCGCGATTGGCGGCGATGAAATCCCGCCGCAGCACGATGAAGCCGCCCGCGATCTCGCCCAGCACGTCGGCGTCGTTGAACACGCCGCGCACACCGCCATTGGCCACCAGGGCACCGGCGAAAGTCGCCTGCCAGTAGCCGAGCCCGGCGACATCGACCTGATGCGAGCGCAACGTCTGCTCGAGTTGCGGCCCGGGCACCACGACGAGCTTGGCGGCGTCCGGCGGCAGGCCGACGCTGTGCAGCGCTTCACGCACCGCGTAGTCGAGATGGGCGCCGAGCGTGTTGACCGAGATCGTCTTGCCGGCGACGTCCGCGATCGACCTGATCGGGCTGTCCTCCAGCACATAGAAAACACTTTTGACCTGGCTGTTGATGCCGTTGCTCGGATAGGCGGCGACGAAGTCGTTGCCGCCGGCGATCGAGTTGATCACGGCCGGCGTGGCGGCCGAACCCAGGTCGACGCTGCCGGAGGCGAGCGCGAACAGCGATTCCGGGCCGCCGCCGGCATAGCCGACATTCTCGAGCTCGATGCCGAGGCCCTTGAAGTAGCCGAGTTGGTCGGCAAGCTCATGCGGCGAGATGCTGCCGCGGCTTGCGAGATAGCGTATCTTGACGGAAGCGGCCTGCGAGCGCGCGATCGATGGTAGCCCGACGGCGATGACGCCGGCGGCAAGAGGGGCGCGCAGAAGCAGCGAGCGGCGTGTGATGGTCATGATCCGGCCTTTCACTTTTCAAAAATGACGATGATGGGGGCGGCTGTTCAGCCGGCGGAACTGCTCCAGCGGCAAAGCCGCCGCTGCAGGCTGACCAGCACCTGGTTCGCGATCAGGCCGAGCGCGGCCAGGATGACGATCGACGCGAACATCAGCGGGATCTGGAAATTGTACTGCGCGTTCATCACCTGGAAGCCGATGCCTTTGTTGGCGCCGATCATTTCCGAGGCAATCAGCAGCAGCAGCGCGGTGGTCGCGCCGAGCCTCAACCCGACGAAGATCGAAGGCACGGCGCCCGGCAGCACGACGCGCCGGAATATGGTCAGCCGCCGGGCGCCGTAGACGCGCGCCATTTCGAGCAGCTTCGGATCGACCTCCTTGACGCCGCTGATCGTGTTGAGCAGCAGCGGAAACAGCGTTGCCCAGAAGATGACGAACACTTTGGAGGCTTCGCCTAGCCCCAGAAGCAGGATGAAGACGGGATAGAGCGCCAGGGCCGAGGTCTGCCGGAACAGTTGCAGGATCGGATCGAGCGCCGTCTCGACGCTGCGGGTCTGACCCATGACGAGGCCGAGCGGGATGGCGACCGTAGCCGCCGCGGCGAAGGCGAGACCGGCGCGCTGCAGGCTGATGGCGATGTCGCCGAGCAGGCTGCCCCCGGCGAGGCCCTTCCAGAGCGCTACGACGATCATGTCGATCGGCGGCAACACCGCGGCATTGACCCAGCCGCCACTCGCCGCCGCCTGCCAGAGCGCCAGGAACCCCAAAAGCACGCCATAGCGCGACAGCAGACGCGTGAGGGTTCGGCCAGCCAGGCTCAGAATATCGGCGCCGAGCCCGTTGCCGTTTTCATGCGCGCCGATGCCGGTCGGCCGTTCAATGTGCTGCAAAGTCATCGTCATGCCTTTCGCTTCAACGCATCATTCGGCGGCGAGCACGGTCGAACGGGCAACCGTCCAGGGGTTCTGCGGCCGCTTGAGGCCAAGATTCTCGCGCAGCGTCCTGCCCTCGTAAGCAGTACGAAACAGGCCGCGCCGCTGTAATTCGGGGACCACCAGGTCGACGAAATCGTCCAGCGCGCCGGGCAGCCATGGCGGCAGGATGTTGAACCCGTCGGCGGCTTCGTTGCTGAACCATTCCTCCAGTTGGTCCGCGACCTGGGTGGCGCTGCCGATCACGGTGTAGTGGCCTCGTGCGGTCGCGACCCATTGATAGAGCTGGCGGATGGAGAAGTTATGCTCGTCGGCGATCTGGCGGATCAGCGCCTGGCGGCTCTTCATGCCTTCGGTTTCGCGGCTCGGCGGCAGCGGTCCGTCGAGTGGATAGCCCCTGAGATCGAGCGTTTGTCCGGCAAGTCCGTTGAGCAGCGCGACGCCGTCCTCGGGCAGGATCAGGTCGTTCAATTGCTGATACTTGGCTCGCGCCTCTTCTTCGGTGCGGCCGACAAAGGGCGCCACGCCGGGCATGATCAGCACCTGTTCGGGATCGCGGCCGGCCGCCGCCACGCGGGCCTTGATGTCGCGATAGAATTCCTGCGCGGAGGCAAGGTTCTGATGCGCGGTGAAGATGACCTCGGCCGAGGCCGCCGCGAGCTTGCGCCCATCCTCGGACTGGCCCGCCTGCACGACCACGGGGTGGCCCTGCACCGGGCGGGGCACGTTGAGCGGCCCTTTGACACTGAAATGCTCACCCTTGTGGTCGATGTCGTGAAGCTTGTCCTTGTCGTAGAAGCGGCCCGTTTTCTTGTCGCGGATAAAGGCGTCGTCCTCCCAGCTGTCCCACAGCGCCTTGACCGTCTCGACATGCTCATGCGCTCGTGCGTAGCGCTCGGCATGGTTGGGCTGGATGTCGCGGTTGAAGTTGCGCGCCGTGTCGTCGCCCGCCGAGGTGACGACGTTCCAGCCGGCCCGGCCATTCGACAAGAGGTCGAGCGAGGCGAATTTTCGGGCAAGCGTGTAGGGCTCCTCATAGGTGGTCGATGCCGTGGCGATGAATCCGAGATGCGTCGTCAGCGGCGCCAGCGCCGCAAACAACGTCACCGGTTCGAAGCCCGCGATCTTGGCGTTGCCGCCTTCGCGGGCGCCAAGCCCGACCGTCAGGTTGTCGGCGAGGAAATAGGCATCGAACAGGCCGCGTTCGGCAGTCAGCGCGAGCTGCTTGTGAAACTCGAAATTGGTCGCGCCGTCGGCCGGAGCGTCGGGATGGCGCCAGGCGGCGACATGCTGGCCGCCACCGGGTAGAAAGGCGCCGAGCTTGATCTGTCTTGATTTGATGGTCATGGCTGGGTCCCTTTGTTCGAAAACCATTTGGAGTTCAGGCGGCGAGGCCGACGCTGCGTGCCGTCCCGACGACGCGGGAAACCTCGGCAACCGCCTGCCGGGCGCGGGCATGGATGGCCTCCGACACCAGGACGCCGTCGGCGAAATCCTTGTCCGATGCGTAGATTGCGGTCGGCACGGTCAGCGCCTCGAAAAAACCGAACAGCGGCCGCAGCTGATGTTCGACGATCAGCGAGTGGCGTTCGCCGCCGCCCGTCGCGGCAAGGATGACCGGTTTCCCGCGCAACGACGACGGATCGAGCAGATCGAACAAATGCTTGAAGAGCCCGGTATAGCTGCCTTTGAAGGTCGGCGACCCCGCGACCAGCACGTCGGCGCCGACCAGTTGTTCGATGATGGCGCGGGCCGCAGGATCGAGATCGCCGAGGCGCCTTGCCGCCGGCAGCGACGGACCGAGATTTTCAATGTCGTATATAGCCGAGGTCGCCCCGATGCGGTTCGCCGCCTCGCCGGCGATATGGCTGATAAAGGCCTTGGTCTTCGATGGGCGGGTCAGGTTGCCGGATATTCCCACCACCAGCTTGTTCGTCATCGGGCTCTCCTCGCGGTCCTTATTCATTAAGACTACCGATTTTGTAGAATTAAATGAGCGAGAAGATTTCAAAACTGGCGGAATAGGGAGATTGAGTTTGCGCCGCAGCGCCCTTCAGTGGTTCGGCAGATGCGCGGTTCCGGCCAAGGGCGTCGCCATTCTCGGACGCCAGGCCGACGAGCGACAGATCCAGGTCGACCCGACCGCCGCCGCAAGCTGCCCGTCCACTGCAACGCTCGAATGAGACCCCGACCGGACGCTGGCCGAACTCGATGCCTGAACCGAGAGATCCAGCCGCTGTGCGCGGCGTTGACGAGCGATCGTTAGCCACACCCGCGCCTGGCAGCCGTCCCGAAGGATGGATTGTGCGGGGCGAGGATCAAATCGACGGCCCGCCGTGCGGGTCGGCGGGACCTGAGCCAAGCCTGATCAGGCGGATTTCAGCACGGTGAATGGGCGCTTGACGGTCCGCTTGGCCTGGAAACTCCCGGCCGGAGCGGGACGGCCGACATGAAAACCCTGGACCTTGTCGATGCCGAATTCGCGCATGAGAGCCATCTGCTCGTCCGTTTCCACCCCTTCGACCAGGATTTTGTGGCCGCGGTTTCGGACCAGGGCGACAATGTCCTGGAGCATTGCCTTGCCGTTCGGGGTGGCGCAGTCGTGAAGGAAGGAGCGGTCGATCTTCACCGTATCGAAATCGATCAGGCGAAGCCACGAGAGGCCAGCGAAGCCGGTGCCGAAATCATCAAGCCAGATCTTGATCCCCAGCAGCTTCAGGTCGCTGATGCAGCGAAGAATGTCCGAATGCATCTCCATCTCCAGCCCCTCGGTGATCTCGAAGGCCAGCCTGTTGCCGGTTACGCCGGTCTCGCCCAGGATGGTCGCGACCGACGCCGCGAAGCCGGGCGTCTTGAGCTGGATCGGAGAGACGTTGACGCTGACCACGCGCACATGATCGTGCGCCAGGAGCTCGGCGCACACAGTCCTGATGGCCCAGCGCCCGAGTTCCAGGATGGCGCCGGTTCGCTCCGCTACAGGGATGAACAGGCTCGGCGGAACCGATGTGCCGTCCAGCATTTTGAGGCGCATCAGGGCCTCCACCGCTTCAACCCGGTCCGTCGCGACATCCTGGATCGGTTGATAGACGAGTGAAACGAGATCCTGGCCGATCGCGATCTTCAGCAAAGCCGCAATGTTCTCGCTCTCGTCGCTGCTCTGGGGATCGGTTGGGTCGAACAGCCGGGCACAGTTTCGACCGCCTGCCTTTGCCAGATAGAGTGCGCGATCGGCCTCGTGGATGATCTTCTCCAGCTTGGCACCGGTCTGCCTCCTGGTGAATGCGGCGCCAACGCTTACCGTCACAACCGAGATACCGTCGCGCCGCAGTTCGTGGGTAAGCGCCAGATTCTCGACGGTGCGGCAGATGGCTTCCGCGATATCTATGATCTGATCCTTGTTCTCCATGCGGGCCAGGACGATGAATTCTTCACCGCCGTAGCGGCCGATCGAGCCATTGTATTCCCTGATCATATCCCGGAGGGCATTGGCGACATGGATAAGGCAACGGTCGCCTTCCTGGTGGCCGTAGCAGTCATTGAACTTCTTGAAGAAGTCCACGTCGATGAGCATCGCCACGAAACTGGTGCCGACCCTTTGCCACTCCCCCCAGTAGTCCCTGAGCTTTTCGTCGATCGCCCGTCGATTCTCCAGACCCGTAAGCGGATCGGTCCGCGACAGCCGCAGCAGGGCCTTGCCGCGTTCGGTGGCTTCCTTGTGCTGGATTTTGGCCTCCAGCGCGTTCAGGAAGACGTTGTAGCGCTCCTCGTTCAGCTTCCAGTTCACATAGGACGTGAATGTGAAGCACGAAACGTAGAAGGCGCCAAATACCATCTTGTATGTTACCGTGGCAGGCACAAAGTAATTCACGGCATACAAGACACACATAATGATGGTTGATGTCACGATCGATAAATTAAAACTGAATGTAAAGAATAGATTCGCACTCATCATGAAAATGGTGCCGAATACCATATAGTAGGCGACGCTTTCCTTGTCCGCGCTCATAAAGGCCGGGAACAACCAGCCGATATAGCCGAAAATGATGGCCCCGGCGCAAGTCACGTCGAGCCATTCCGTGGCCACTCCCCGGCGAAGTTGCGCCTCCAGGATCGACAGCGCGGTCACGCCGACGGCGAAGCGCGCCATGATCGTATAGGCCGCCACGTCCGGGATCAGCAGCAGATCCGTTGCCGAAAACAGGAGATAGATGGCCACGGCGATCCAAAGCCCGGGCCGGGCTTCCAGTCTTCGCTTCGCCTGGGCTTCCCTCCGGTAAAGGACGCGAAGCTCGTCGGGCCCCGGCTCGTAGCGGGCTTCGTACGGCTCTACATGCGCCATGTCGGCCAGTCTGGATGACACGCGTTCGCTCTCGACAAATCCTGGTTGAAGGGGATTTTGCGTTCCAAGTTCTTTTTTGGCTTCTGCCCCCACGCGGGCCAACTCCTTGGACGCGACGGCGACTGCGCACCTCGCACGACAATGCAACGGCGCGAAACAAATTTCGGTTAATTCAGGCCGTGAATCCAATGCGGTGGGTTTTAACGCGCGAACATGGTTGGCGGGAAATTAAGCATACCGTTAAAATGCGTTCGGGACGACATTGGCAAATCGAGCATTGTACGCAATAAGTTAACTGACTGTTAACTATGGAGTGCTCGAGTGCAAAGTGTCTTTGATGGCAAAAGCCTGATTACTGCCGAGATGATTGCCGGCAGTTTTCCTCGAAGAAAGCCCGAGCATCACGGCGAGGCGTTCGAAACCGCCCGCGCGGAACTCGCGCTCATTCTCCACGCGACACACCAGCAGGTCGAGGAAGAGAAAGACCCTGCCGAGATCGTTCGTCGCCTGCTGTCCTATCTCAACGCCCTGCGGGCCAAGGTTCACCCCGACGTTTGGCAGTCGTTGATCCCGGTGGCGCAGAACCATCCGATCCTTGACTACTTTCTCCAGGACCCGCTCACCCGGTGGTCATTCACCAAGCCCAGGGGCTATTCCGGCGACGCGCAGTTGCTTGACTACATCTATTGTGATCCGCACGTGGCCGAAAGCGTGGCGAGCGCCTCGGACACAGGGAAGGCACTCTACAGCCATACCAAGGACGTACCGTCCTGCGTGGCGGCGCGGGAACGGCGCGATCTCTTGACCCGGTATGTCGACGAGACGGCGGACAAGAGCGGACCGCAAGCCGAGGTCCTGGCGATCGCCGCCGGTCATCTGCGCGAGGCCAATCGTTCGACCGCCTTGGCTGAGGGCCGCCTCAAGCGTTGGGTTGCGCTCGATCAGGATCCCCAGAGCGTTGGATTGATCGCGCGAGACTTCCAGGGCACCGCGGTCGAGGCCGTCGACGGCTCGGTGCGGACCGTGCTCACCAGGGGCCACAAGCTGGGCAAGTTCGACCTCATCTACGCCTCCGGCCTTTACGACTACCTCCAGCACAACGTCGCCGTGAAACTCACGAAGACTTGCCTGCAGATGCTCAAGCCGAACGGCAGGTTCCTTTTTGCCAACTACGCCGAGGGCAATCCCGACGCCGGCTATCGGGAAACGTTCATGGACTGGGTGCTGCTGCTGCGCTCCGAGGCCGACATGTGGAACATCATCAATGCCAGCGTCGACCGCAACACCGTCGAGGCGCAGGTGTTCTTTGGCGAAAACCGCAACGTGCTGTATGGCGTCATCGAAAAGCGCGGATAGGGCAATTCCAGGAAAAATGTGCAGCGGTTTTCCCGGAGAAAGTGCGTAGCGCCTTCCCGGGCAATTGCCTAAGACAAAGAACTGGAGCGGGTCGGCGATCCTATCGACGCTGAACCGCTCCAGTGACAACCTTGGACCGGCGCCGGCGTGAAGCCTCGAGCGCTTTCGGCCGGGCGAGGCGTCCCGTCCCGGACCATTGCCTTTGGATGACTGCCTTTGGCTTGCACCTCCGGCCGCCTTCCGCTATAGAGCCGCCACCCGCGTAGACACCCTTGGAGGCAACGCGGCGGAAGGCCGCCTCACCCGGCGGCTTTCGACGTTTACGGTCCAGGCCCATTGCCAACCGCAAACGCTCCAGAACAACGCGAAAGGAAGTGCCATGAGCCACGATACTTACGAGCTCAAGGCCGAAGCGCGCGAACAGGTCGGTAAGGGGTCCGCCCGTGCAGTTCGCCGCAACGGTAAAGTGCCTGCAGTAATTTACGGTGACAAGCAGCCTCCCCTGGCGATCGCTCTCACCTACAAGGACATCTACTACAAGATCCACGGCGGCGGGTTCCTGACCACGATCGCCACGATCGATGTCGACGGCAAGAAGATCCAGGTCCTGCCGAAGGACTTCCAGCTCGACCCGGTCAAGGATTTCCCTGTCCATGTCGACTTCCTACGCATCGGCAAGGACACCGAGGTCAATGTCGACGTGCCTGTCCACTTCATCAACGAGGACAAGTCGCCCGGCATCAAGCGCGGCGGCGTGCTCAACATCGTGCGTCACGAGGTCGAGTTCCACTGCCCGGCCAATGCGATCCCGGAATTCATTACCGTCGATCTCACCGGCGCCGACATTGGCGATTCGATCCATATCTCGTCGGTCAAGCTGCCGGCCGGCGTCAAGCCCGTCATCTCCGACCGCGACTTCACCATCGCGACCGTCGCCGGTTCGTCGGCGATGAAGCCGGAGACGGAAGAGACGGTCGAGGCTGTACCTGAGGCGGCTCCCGCCGCCGAAGAGAAGTAACTTTTTCACGCCCGGAGCTGACGATGCCGCTTGTCTTTGCAGGCCTCGGCAATCCGGGCGCGAAATATGCCGCCAACCGGCACAATGTCGGCTTCATGGCGGTGGACGCGATCGCCCGCCGCCACTCCTTTTCGCCCTGGTCTAAGAAATTCCAGGGATTGATCGCCGAGGGCACGCTCGGCGGTGAAAAGATCATCCTGATCAAGCCGCAGACCTTCATGAACCTGTCCGGCCAGTCGGTCGGCGAAGCGCTGCGCTTCTACAAGCTCGGCCCCGGGGCGCTGACCGTCTTCTACGACGAGATCGACCTTGCCGAAGGTAAGCTGCGCATCAAGACCGGCGGCGGCGCCGGCGGCCACAACGGCATCCGCTCGATCGACGGCCATGTCGGCAACGCGTATCGGCGTGTGCGCATCGGTGTCGGCCATCCCGGCGTCAAGGAGATGGTGCAGCATCATGTACTCGGCGATTTCGGCAAGACCGACCGCGACTGGCTGGACCCGCTGCTCGACGCGGTCGCCGACAACGCGGCGATGATCGTCAAGGGCGACGAATCCGGCTTCATGAACAAGGCCGCCCTCGCCCTTCAGGGCAAGGCCGGCGTGGAACCGGAAAAGCCGGCGCCCAAGCAGCAAAGCCACATCCGCCAGGCACGGCCGCAACAGGCGCCCGCCAAGCTGCCGGAGAGCGGCCCGATGGCCGCCATGCTGAAGAAGCTGTTCGGCAACAAGGACTGAGCTCGGGTCCATACGGCGTTACAGGGCTTGACGTTCATCACCCCTATCGCCCATAGCCCTCACCAAATCTCAAATTCCCGATAGGACCGGACAAAATGGGTTTCAAATGCGGCATCGTTGGCTTGCCCAATGTCGGCAAGTCGACGCTTTTCAACGCGCTGACGAGGACGGCCGCCGCGCAGGCCGCCAACTACCCGTTCTGCACCATCGAACCGAACACCGGCGAGGTGGCGGTGCCCGATCCGCGCCTGCAGAAGATCGCCGCGATCGGCAAGTCGAAGGAGATCATCCCGACCCGCATCTCCTTTGTCGACATCGCCGGCCTGGTGCGCGGCGCCTCGAAGGGCGAAGGCCTGGGCAACCAGTTCCTCGCCAACATCCGCGAGGTCGATGCCATCGTGCATGTGCTGCGCTGCTTCGAGGATGACGACATCACCCATGTCGAGGGCCGCATCGACCCGGTCGCCGACGCCGAGACGGTCGAGACCGAGCTGATGCTCGCCGACCTCGAGAGCCTCGAACGCCGCATCGCGCAATTCCGCAAGCGCGCGTCCGGCAAGGACAAGGAAGCCTTGACCGTGCTGCCGATGATGGAGGCAGCGCTTGAGCTTCTGCAGGCAGGCAAGCCGACCCGCATCCTGCTCAACGGCATCTCGGCGGAAGACCTGCGCATTCTGCAAGGCTTGAACCTTCTGACCTCGCATCCCGTGCTCTACGTCTGCAACGTCGCCGAGGCTGACGCGGCCACCGGCAACGAGCACACCAGGGCCGTGGAGCAGATGGCCGCCGCGCAGGGCGCACGCACCGTCGTTATTTCGGCCGCGATCGAAGCCGAGGTTGCGCAGCTCTCCGACGAGGAAGAGATGGAATTCCTGTCCTCGCTCGGCCTCGACGAGCCCGGCCTGAACAAGGTGATCCGCGCCGGCTACGAATTGTTGCAGCTCATCACCTATTTCACCGTCGGGCCGAAGGAGACGCGCGCCTGGACTGTGCACAAGGGCGCCAAGGCGCCGCAGGCCGCCGGCGTCATCCACACCGATTTCGAGCGCGGCTTCATCCGCGCCCAGACCATCGCCTACAATGATTTCGTCACGCTGGGCGGCGAAGTAGCGGCCAAGGAAGCCGGCAAGGCGCGCGACGAAGGCAAGGAGTATGTCGTCCAGGACGGCGACATCATGCTGTTCAAGTTTAATACGTGATCCTTCGGTCATCTCCGCAGGGACCACAGACCGGAGCGTGAACAGACCAGGCCGGGTCGCATTCCCGACAGGGTAAGGCCGTGCACGGGCTGCCCTCGCTAGGCCTTTCCGCTATTGGCTCAGTGAACGCGGAAGGGGACCATATGAAAAGGACCATCCCGACCCTGATCGGTTTCTCGGCCATTCTGACCTGGTCGTTCCTCGCGCTGCTTTCGACCGCCGCGGGGCCGATCCCGCCCTTTCAATTGGCGGCAATGACGTTTCTGCTGGGAGGCTCAGTCGGGGCGGCCAGCTGGATTGTCCGCCCGTCGGCGCTCAAGTCGCTGCGGCAGCCATGGCAGGTCTGGGCAATCGGCACGGCAGGGCTGTGCATCTATCACTGCGCGTACTTTTTCGCCATCCAGTCCGCCCCGCCGGTCGAGGTGAGCCTGATTGCTTATCTCTGGCCATTGCTGATCGTCGTCTTCGCCGCTTTCCTGCCGGGAGAGCGGCTGAGGTCTCACCACATAGCCGGTGTGATGCTCGGCCTGGCGGGTGCCATCGTCGTCATCACCAAAGGCGGCAGCGTGGGCCTTGCTGACGGCGTGAAGCCGGGCCACGTCATTGCCCTGTTCTGCGCCTTCGTCTGGTCCGGTTATTCCGTCCTGTCGCGCCGTTTCGGCCAGGTGCCGACCGATGTGGTGGCGGTGTACTGCCTGATCACCGCGGCCGTGGCCTTCACTCTCCATCTCGCGCTCGAGATCACTGTCTGGCCGCAGACAATGACGCAATGGAGCGCTATCGTCATTCTAAGCGTGATACCGCTCGGCGCCGGCTTCTACGCATGGGACTATGGCTGCAAGCATGGAGACATCATGATCCTGGGCGCGCTTTCCTATGCCGCGCCGCTGTTCTCGGTGATCGTGCTGCTGCTGGCCGGATTCGGTATCTTTCACTGGTCTGTTGCGCTCGCTTGCGTCCTGATCACGGTCGGCGCGGTGATCGCTGCCAAGGACATGTTGCTGAAGGTGCAAAAACAATCTCTTACCGAGGAACCATCGCGCGCATAGGGCCAGATCTGCGACTGCGACGTGGCTACTGCCCGGCCACCGTCCTTCCGCTCACCCACACCGTGGCGATGTTGGCGCGTGCCGCGTTGAGCACGATCTTCTGGAAGACATCGTCGAGCGTGTCGTCCGCCGGGATGATGTGGATGTTCGAGGCCTTCGCCGTCGTGTCGATCAGCAGCGCGTCGAATTCATGGCCGACGCGAAAGCTGCCCGTCGGCAGGTCGAGCGCTTCGGCACCGCCGGCGGTGGCCAGCCAGAACGCCTCCTGATGCGTGATCGGCGCGCCGGGCGCGCCGCGCTGCGCCGCGTCCAGGCCGGCATGGACACCGCTCTGCAGCGTCCTTGAGGCTGACAGCGCATGCCGGCAGCCGTCGAAGAGCGACGGGCTGTAGCCGCCGGAAATGTCCGTCCCGAGCCCGACATGCATGTGCCGGTCAAGTGCGTCGCGCAGCGGAAACACCGCATTGGCGAAATAGAAGTTGGACAGCGGGCAATGCGCGACCCCAGCCCCCTTCCCCTTGATGAGGTCCATATCCCGCCCGTCGAGGAAGTTCGAATGCGCCAGGATGGTGTGGCGCGTCAGCAGGCCAAAACCGTCGAGGCTCGCCGCGTCGGTGCAGCCAAAGCGCGTCTCGACGAATTGCCTTGCCCAATCGCTCTCCGAGCAATGTGTCTGCACGTGGCAGCTAAATTCCGTTGCGAGTTCGCCCAGGCCTTGCAGCGCCGCATCCGTGCAGCTTGGGATGAAGCGCGGCGTGATCACCGGCCGGACCAGCGGTCTTTCGCCGGTATCCAACGATCTGACCGCCTCGATGAAGCGTCTGGTGTCGGAAATGGCGCTTGCCGCGTCGGCATCGCGATAGAAAGACGGGCACTGCTCGGGATCGTCCATCGCCACCTTGCCGACCAAAGCGCGCTGGCCCTTTTCGAGGCATATCTCGGCAAGCGCCAAGCTGGCCTCGACATGGACGGTGGCAAAATAGAGCGCCGTGGTGGTGCCGTTGGCGAGAAGATTGTCGACCAGGTCGGCATAGACCTCGCGGGCGTAGCCGGTGTCGGCATAGCGCGCCTCGAGCGGAAACGTATATTTTTGCAGCCAGACCTCGAGCGGCACGTCCAGTGCCTTGCCCATTTGGGGCCATTGCGGCGCGTGGATGTGCAGGTCGATCAGGCCGGGCAGCAGGAACTGGCCTTCGCCGAGCTCCACTAGGCTGCCCGCCTGGCGGGCATCGGTCTTCCTCGCCGCGTATTCGGGATGGCCGGGTGCGAGAATCTCCGCGATCCGTCCCTGTGCATCGATGCTGAACAGATGGTCCTTCAGCACCTCCAGCCGGCCGCGCTCCGGCGTGTGGAAGGCGGTGCCAAGCAGCGTGAAGGCCTCTCTTGTCATGGATCGCTCCGGTTGCGCTGGCGCGTGTGGCCGTTATTGCATGGCGCGCAAGAAAACAGTTGGCAAGCCTTTGCGCCGCTGTCCTTTGGCGCCGACTGATCCCATGATCGGCCGGGAAATTCCAGAGGGGACATCATGGAACGCACTGCACCGGAAATCACTTTGATTGCTCAGCCGGACGATCCGCTGCCACTGGGCAAGGCCGCCCTGCTCGGCCTCCAGCACGTGCTGGCGATGGATGTTTACATCGTGCCGTTCATCATCGCATCGGTCCTGGCCTTCAGCGCGGGCGATGCCGGCGCCTTCATCCAGTCAGCTTTCGTCGCGGCGGGCATCGCCACCCTGATCCAGTCGCAGCTTCTGATGCGCCTGCCGGTGGTGCAGGGGCCGTCCTTTGTGCCGATCGGCGCGGTGCTGGCTATCGCCTTCGGCGCCGGCGGCGGCATTGCCGGTCTTTCCGCGGTGATCGGAGCGCTCATTCCCGGCGCCATACTGGTCATGCTGCTCGGTTCGCCCACGGGAATCTTCCATCGCTTGGTAGACCGCTTTGTCCCGCCCATCGTCGGCGGCGCCATCATCATCGTCGTCGGCATCGCGCTGATGCCGGTCGCACTCCGCGAAAGCGTGTTCGCGGTCCACGGCACTGCCACCGTCGGCGGCAATATCATCCTTGCCTTTGTTGCGGCGGCGGTGCTCGTCGGCTGCATGCTGACCGGCATGGCACTCGGCGCAAAGGGCGCCTGGCTGCGCCTGCTCTCCGTAATCATCGGACTTGTGGCCGGCTGCGTGGCCGCCGCCTCCATGAGCCAACTCAACATGGGAGCGGTCTCCGAGGCGACCTGGTTTTCGATGCCGCGCATCGCCTTCCTCAATCTTGACGTGACGTTCTCGCTCTCGGCGACGCTCACGATGCTCATCGTCTATATCGTGGTCCTCGCCGAAACCACCGGCACCTGGTTCGCGGTCGGCGCCGTCATCGACAAGCCCCTGTCGAACGAACAGCTCGACAGGGGTGCCACCGGCGAAGGCCTCGGCTGCCTGGTCAGCGCACTGCTTTGCAGCACGCCGGTCACCGGCTATTCGTCGAATGCCGGCATCATCGCCATCACCGGTATCGCCAGCCGCGCCGCCTTCGCCGCGGCAGGCATCTTCCTGATCCTGTTCGGACTGATCGGCAAACTGTCGGCGGTGATCGCCTCGATCCCGGGCCCGGTCATCGGCGGCGTGTTCGGCGTGCTCTGCGTCGTCATCGCCATGAACGGGTTCCGCGTCGTGCGCGGCACGCCGCTGACGGAAAGGAACATGCTGGTCGTCGGCCTGCCGATCCTGATGGCCCTGTTTGCTACGCTTGCGCCGCCGGATTTCGTCAAGACGCTTCCCGATATCGTGCAGTACATTCTGGGCTCGTCCATCGCCTTTGGCGCCGTCTGGGCCATCGTGCTGCACCAGATCCTGCCGAGCGCCCGATAGGGGCATTCGCAGGCCGGCCCCCGCGGGTCCGGCCTGCTCTCCTCGATAAGCCCGAAGCGCGGTCGATGACCCGACCCGTCGAAGCTTTCATGCTGCCGGCTGCTCGACGAATTTTTCTGAGCGCCCCTGGTGTCGGCCCCAAGTCCGGCTTGTCTTGATTTTGTCATGCCGCAAGTCTAAGCGGCGGGCACAGCTCGGCGCACGAAGGCTAGTGCGATCCGATACGACGCAGCAATCCGAACGCGCTTTCCGGCAAGGAGATCTGGCGATGATCAAGGCTTTCGTCGTGGACAATGATCGCCTGCGTCTCACGGACGATCTCCTGGCCAATGGCGACAAGGTCGTCTGGGCCGATCTCTTCAATCCGACCAAGGACGAAGAGGCTACAATCGAGAATTGGCTCGGCATCGCCATTCCGACCCGCGAGGAGATGGAGGAGATCGAGATTTCCAGCCGCCTCTATATCGAGGACGGCGCCTACTTCATGACCGCCACCTTGCCCGCCCAGACCGACGTCGACGATCCCCTGATCTCGCCGGTCACCTTCGCGCTCGCCGGCAATAGGCTGGTCACCGTGCGCTATCACGAACCGAAAGCGTTCAAGACCTTCCCTTTGCGCGCCGAGAAGGTGGCGACTGGCTGCACCAGCGGCGACACCATCCTGATCGGCCTGCTGGAAGCGATCGTCGACCGGCTCGCCGACATCCTCGAGCGCGCCGGCCGCGACGTCGAAGCGATCTCGCGCGACATTTTCGAGGCGCGATCGACCAAGGTGTCGAAGCGCAACCGTGATTTCCAGGAACTCTTGAAGGGCATCGGCCGCAAGGAGGACATCGCTTCCTCCGTGCGCGACAGCCTGATCTCCTTGCAGCGGCTGGCCGGCTTCCTCGCCCATGTCGCGACCCAGGCCAAGATGAGCAAGGACGTCCGCGCCCGCATCAAGACCTTGTCGCGCGACGTGCTTTCTCTTGCCGACCACGCCACCTTCCTGTCGCAGAAGATCTCCTTCCTGCTCGACGCCACGCTCGGCATGATCTCGATCGAGCAGAACGCCATCATCAAGATCTTCTCGGTCGCCGCCGTCATCTTCCTGCCGCCAACGCTGGTCGCCTCGATCTACGGCATGAATTTCGACGTTATCCCCGAGCTCAAATGGGAGCTCGGCTATCCGTTCGCGATCGCCATGATGGTTCTGTCGGCGATCCTGCCCTTCTGGTATTTCCGCCGCCGCGGCTGGTTATGACGCAACGGCCGGCCGGGCGCCCGCGGCTGGCTCACCAGAAAGGGCTTGACCAAACGCCGTCCGGCCTGCATCCGGGTTGCCGATCCATGTGGATCGCGCGTTCGGCAACCGGATTCCACGCCATGACTGGAAAGACATGGGCCTATGAGGACTTCGTCGAAGGAGCCTCGTTCGACCTCGGCACCAAACAGGTGAGCGCGGCCGAGATCATCGAGTTCGCCAGCGAATTCGATGCCCAGCCGATGCATCTCGACGAGGAGGCCGGCAAGGCAAGCATCCTGGGCGGCCTCTCGGCCTCGGGCTGGCATACCTGCGCCATGTTCATGCGCATGCTATGCGATGCCTTCCTGCTGGACTCGACCTGCCAGGGCGCGCCCGGCGTCGATCAGGTCAAATGGAAGAAGCCGGTGCTGGCCGGCGACACGCTCAAGGGCAGCCTCGTCGTCCTGGCCAAGCGTCCTTCGAAATCGAAGCCGCAGCTCGGCTTCGTGACCATGCGCAGCGAGCTGGTCAACCAACGCGGCGAAAGCGTCTTCGAGCTCGAGAATTCCGTCATGTTCCTCACGCGCAATGCCGCGGGGAGCCTTGCATGATGCTCGACGAATTCTTCCGCGTCGGCACCACCGTTACGCTGGGCTCGCATACGTTCGAAGCCGAGGCGATCAAGGCCTTCGCCCGCAAATACGACCCCCAGGTCTTCCACGTCGATGAGGACGCCGCGAAGAAGAGCGTGTTGGGCGGGCTTTGTGCATCCGGCTGGCACACCGCCGCCACCTGGATGAAGCTCAACCTCGAAACCCGCATGGGCGCCGAATGGAGCGGCCCCGGCCCGACGCCCGAATTCGGCCCCTCGCCCGGCTTCAAGAACCTGAAATGGTTGAAGCCGGTCTATGCCGGACAGACCGTGACCTTCACCCGCACCGCCCTTTCCCACCGCGCGATCGCCTCACGTCCGGGCTGGCGGGTGCTGACCTTGCGCTCGGAAGCCTTCGATTCGACCGGCGACAAGGTACTGGAGTTCGAGAGCGCCGTGCTGGTCAAGGTGGAGTAGGCGCCTCTTCCTTCTCCCCAGGGGGAGAAGGAAGAACTGCTCTCTCAATGCCCCTCGAACCCGATCAGCGTCCGCACCGGCACGCCGAGCGCTTCCAGCTTGGCGCGGCCGCCGAGATCCGGCAAGTCGATGACGAAGCAGGCGGCAAGGATATCGGCGCCGATCTGGCGCAGGAGATTCACCGCCGCCTCCGCCGTGCCGCCGGTGGCGATCAGATCGTCGACCAGGATCACTTTCTCGCCCGGCGACACGCCGTCCTTGTGCATCTCCATCTCGTCCAGCCCGTATTCCAGGCTGTAGGCGACGCGCACTGTCTCATAAGGCAGCTTGCCTTTCTTGCGGATCGGCACGAAACCGGCGGAGAGCTGATGGGCGACGGCGCCGCCGAGGATGAAGCCGCGCGCTTCGATGCCGGCGATCTTGTCGATCTTCTCGCCGGCATAGGGATGCACCAGCTCATCGATGGCGCGGCGGAAAGCGCGCGCATTGCCAAGCAGCGTGGTGATGTCGCGGAACAATATGCCGGGCTTGGGATAGTCCGGAATGGTGCGGATGGCCGCCAGCAGCGTGTCTTCGAGCGAAGGTTTCATGAGGCGGCTCCGGGTGGTCCAGTTTCGGCGGAAAGGCGTGAAATGGCGCAGCGCCAAATCCTAACCCGGCGCGACCGACAACGGCTAGCGCGATGTGGCGGCCGAGACAAGCGCATCCGGCGAAAGGAGCATATAGGTCCAAGGGCTTGCCTCTGCCTGCGCTGCGATCTTTCGCATCGAAGCAATGGCCATCTACCGAAAACGCAAATTCCGGCGGGTCAACTGTTCGATCGAGCTGCACCCCATCAGCTTCATGCCGCGTTCGATCTCGATGCGCATCTGTTCGAGTGCGCGTTCGACGCCAGGCTGGCCCGCCGCCGCCAGCGGAAACAGATAGTAGCGTCCGACGCCGACGGCCTTGGCGCCGAGCGACAGCGCCTTTAGCACATGCGTGCCGCGCTGCACGCCGCCATCCATGAGGACGTCGATCTGGTCGCCGACCGCATCGACGATCTCGGCGAGCTGGTCGAAAGCCGCGCGCGAACCGTCCAGTTGCCGGCCGCCATGGTTCGACAGCACGATGCCCTTGCAGCCGATCTCGACGGCGCGTCTGGCATCCTCCACCGACATGACGCCCTTGAGGCAGAACGGTCCCGGCCAAAGCCTCACCATCTCGGCGACGTCGTCCCACGTCATCGACGGATCGAGCATTTCGGTGAAGTAGCGGCTGATCGACATCGTGCCGCCGCCCATGTCGATATGCTCGTCCAGCTGCGGCAGCTTGAACGCCTCATGCGTGAAATAGTTGATCGCCCAGGCAGGCTTCATCGCGAACTGCGCCATTCCCGCCAGGTTGAGCTTGAAGGGAATCGCAAAACCGGTGCGCTTGTCGCGCTCGCGGTTTCCCCCGGTGATGCTGTCGACGGTCAGCATCATCACTTCGACGCCGATCTCCCGTGCCCGCTGCATCATCGCCCGGTTGAGGCCGCGATCGCGATGGAAGTAGAACTGATAGACCTGCGGGCCGCTGCTGATTTTTCGGACTTCCTCGAGGCTGACCGTGCCGAGCGAGGAAACTCCGAACATGGTGCCGTATTTTGCAGCGGCCCTGGCGACCGCCCGTTCGCCCTGATGGTGGAACAGCCGCTGGAGAGCGGTCGGCGAACAGTAGAACGGCATCGCCAGCTTCTGGCCCATGACGGTCACCGACATGTCGATCTCGTTCACCCCGCGCAGCACGTTGGGAACGAGATCGCAGGTTTCGAAGCTCTCGGTGTTGCGGCGATAGGTGATCTCGTCGTCCGCCGCGCCGTCGATGTAGTTGAAGATCGGCCCCGGCAGCCGCCGCTGCGCCATGCGGCGGAAATCGGAGAAGTTGTGGCAGTCGCTGAGCCGCATCATGGAACCCCAAACGCCCTATAGGCGGCAAAGCTTTCGCCGCCGTCGGGGCGTCGAATAGCAATCGCCTGCCGCGCTGCCAACCGGCTTGTTCGACAACAAAGCGATCACCTCACGCGCCAGCCTCTTCGGCAAGCAAAAAGGGCGCTTCGCGGGCGCCCTTTCTTCAATCTCCGGCCGCGCGGCTTAGTGCGCGACTGCTTCCCAAACCTTGCGCTTGGTCATGTAGACCAGTGCGCCGAACAGGAGCAGGAACACCAGCACCCGGAAGCCGGTTTTCTTGCGGGCTTCCATATGCGGCTCAGCCGCCCACGCCAGGAAAGCGGCGACGTCGCGGGAGTACTGGTCGACGGTCTGCGGCGCGCCGTCGTCATAAGTCACCTGGCCGTCGGAAAGCGGCTTGGGCATCTTCAGCGACACGCCGGACATGAAGTACGGATTGTAGTGCGTGCCTTCCGGGATGACCATTCCAGCCGGAGGCGTCTGGTCGTAGCCGGTCAGCAGCGAGTGGATGTAGTCAGGGCCGCCGGCATCATACTGGGTGAAGATGTCGAAGACGAACTGCGGAAAGCCGCGCTCCACGCCCCGCGCCTTGGCCAGCAGCGACATGTCGGGCGGGGCTGCGCCGCCATTCGAGGCTGCCGCGGCTTCCTCATTGGCGAACGGCGCCGGGAAATGGTCCGACGGCTTGCCGGGACGGTCGAACATGTCGCCGGCGTCGTTGGGGCCGTCATGGATGGTGTACTCGGCCGCCAGCGTCTTGATCTGTGCGTCGGAATAGCCGAGGTCCGAAAGCGTGCGGAATGCCACCAGGTTCATCGAATGGCAGGCCGAGCAGACTTCCTTGTAGACCTTGAGGCCGCGCTGCAGCTGCGCCTTGTCATAGGTGCCGAACGGGCCGGTGAAGCTCCAGTCCATTTCCTTCGGTTCGTTGATCGGGAAATGCGTCGGCGCCGCCGCGTTATGCGCCTCTTCGGCCGCGGTCGCCCAGGTGCCCGTAGCCCCAAGGCCGGCGGCCACAAGGCCGATCAGCGCAAGCGAGGTGAGAATCTTTTTCATGCCAAATCCCCTTAGATTCTCTACCGCTCAGCCCTTGGTCTCAGGTGCTGCCGTGGCGCCCGCCGGATGCCCGCTGCCGCCCTTGTTCTTCTCGAGCACCGCCTCGGTGATCGAGTTCGGCAGCCTGCGTGGCGTCTCGATCAGGCCGAGCACCGGCATGATGATCAGGAAGAAGGCGAAGTAGAACAGCGTCGCCATCTGCGCCATGAACACGTAGCTGCCTTCCGCCGGCTGCGAGCCCAGCCAGCCAAGCAGGATGGCATCGGCCACGAACAGCCAGAAGAACAGCTTGTACCAGGGCCGGTAGACCGCCGAGCGCACCTTGGAGGTGTCTAGCCACGGCACCAGGAACAGCATGGCGATGGCGCCGAACATGCACAGCACGCCGCCGAGCTTGGAGTTGATCGGCCCGATGTTGAAGGTAATGGCGCGCAGGATCGCGTAGAACGGCAGGAAGTACCATTCCGGAACGATGTGGGCCGGCGTCTTCAGCGGGTTGGCGACCGTGTAGTTGTCGGGGTGGCCGAGATAGTTCGGCAGGTAGAAGACGAAATAGGCGAAGAAGAACAGGAACACGATCATGCCGAACGCGTCCTTGATGGTCGCGTAAGGGGTGAAGGCGACGGTGTCGGTCTTCGACTTCACCTCGATGCCGGTCGGGTTCGACTGGCCCACCACGTGCAGCGCCCAGATGTGCAGCACGACCACGCCGGCGATCATGAACGGCAGCAGGTAATGCAGCGCGAAGAAGCGATTGAGGGTCGGATTGTCGACCGCGAAACCGCCGAGCAGAAGCTGCTGGATCCAGTCGCCGACCAGTGGAATGGCGCTGAAGAAGCCGGTGATGACGGTGGCGCCCCAGAAACTCATCTGGCCCCACGGCAGCACGTAGCCCATGAAGCCGGTCGCCATCATCAGGAGGTAGATGATGCAGCCGAGGATCCACAGCAGCTCGCGCGGCGCCTTGTAGGAGCCGTAATAGAGCCCGCGGAAGATATGGATGTAAACCGCGACGAAGAAGAACGACGCGCCGTTGGCATGCATGTAGCGCAGCAGCCAGCCGGAATTCACGTCGCGCATGATCTTTTCGACTGAATCGAAAGCGAGATTGGTGTCGGACGTGTAGTGCATGGCCAGCACGATCCCGGTCAGGATCTGCGCCACCAGCATGATCGACAGGATGCCGCCGAAGGTCCAGGCATAGTTGAGGTTGCGCGGCACCGGATAGGCGACGAAGCTGTCATAGATCAGCCGCGGCAGAGGCATGCGCGCATCGAACCAGCGCTCGATACCGGTCTTGGGCGTATAGGTCGAGTGTCCCTCGCTCATCGAAATATCCCCTGCCTCAACCGATAAGGATCTTGGTATCGGAAATGAACTTGAATACCGGCACAGCCATGTTCTCGGGCGCCGGGCCTTTGCGGATGCGGCCGGCGGTGTCGTATTGCGAACCGTGGCAAGGGCAGAACCAGCCGCCGAAATCGCCTTCCTGGCCCAGCGGAATGCAGCCCAGATGCGTGCAGACCTGAACCATCACCATCCAGGCTTCCTTGCCGGGCGTGGTGCGGTTGGCGTCGGTCGCCGGCGCGTCGGCCGGCAGGTTGGCGTTGCGGGCGATCGGATCCTTGAGATCGGCGAGATTGACGGCCTCGCCGTCCTTCATCTCCTTTTCGGTGCGGTTGCGCACCACCACCGGCTTGCCGCGCCACTTGACGATCAGCGACATGCCCGGCGTCAGCGAGGAGACGTCGACCTCGACCGAGGCGAGCGCCAGCGTCGAGGCATCGGGGCGCATCTGGTCGATGAACGGCCACGCGACGGCGCCCGCGCCGACCACGGCGGCCATGCCGGTGGCGACGTAGAGAAAATCTCGACGGTTGGGATCCTGGGTGTCGGTTGCGCTCACGGGTGCCTGATCCTTTCGCCTCTTCCGTGCCGGTGGGCGAGCCTTGTTCCCCGCTCATTCACGCCAACCCGACAGCGCATGGCGAACAGGCTAGCGAATTCCTCCGGCATTTGGACTTCGGTTTATGCGTGAAGCCCGTTTTTGTCCAGACGGGTGAAGGCACAAGGGCAGATTGTCGCGGGGACGAAATCCGGCACCGCGCGACAAGGCGGCGGATGACCGTGAAACACCGCCAAACAGCCGGGAAACAGTAGCGAATCCGGGGGCCAGCCTCGCCTCGACACCTGGCTCCGGGGGGTCTATCCTGCCCCCATGGCGCATGTCATAGACCGCGAGGAATGGGCTGTTCGCCCCGACCGCTGGAAGGGCGAGTTGCAATGTGCCCCCTACGGTTCCAACTCCTGCCTGATCTTCAACTACCTGCCGGAGACCGGCGGCGGACCGCGCCTGCATTCCCATCCCTACGCCGAGATCTTCATCATCCGCCAGGGCATCGGCCTGTTCACGGTCGGCGGTGAGGAGATCGAGGCCTCTGCCGGCCAGATCGTCATCGTGCCGCCCGGCACGCCGCACAAATTCACCAATCTCGGCCCCGGCCCGCTGGAAACGACCGACATCCACGAGAACGGCACTTTCATTACCCAGTGGCTGGAGTGATCCAGGACCAGGTGATTCCTGGAAAAGCGCAATTCCTGGAAAAGTATGAAACGGTTTCCGTCCGCAAACGGGTCAAACAATCCAGCCCTGTCGGTCTTCCGATCGCCGCCTAGATCTATGGCATAGGCAGCCGGCAGGGTCAGGACATGCAAACCTCGAACATCGAAATCGAAGGGCTTAGCATAGCGATCCGCGAGGCGGGCCCGGCTGAAGCGCCTGCATTCCTGCTGCTGCACGGCTGGCCGCAAAGCTCCTATGCGTTCGAAGGGGTGATCGGCCGGCTGGCTGCCGAGTACCGTGTCGTCGCACCTGACCTGCCGTGCATCGGCGGCTCGCAAGGCATGCCTGAGGCCGGCGACAAGAGAACTCTGGCGAGGCTGATGAGAGGCGTTGCCGAGGCCTGCGGGCTGCGGCACCTCTTGGCGGCCGGTCATGATGTCGGCGGCCAGATCGTGTTCGCCCTGCTGCGCGACCATCCCGAGATCCTTTCCGGCGCGGCGATCATGGATGTCGCTGTTCCGGGTGTCGCGCCATGGGAAGAGGTCATTCGCAATCCGCGGATCTGGCACTTTGCCTTCCATGCCGTCCCGGCGCTGCCGGAAACGCTGGTGAGCGGCCACCAAAGCACCTATTTCGACTTCTTCTTCAATGTGCTTTCGAAGGATCGGACATCGATCCCGGCGCAGGCCAGGGAAATCTATGCGAGAGCCTATTCCCGGCCTGAAAGCCTCCAGGCCGGTTTCGATTGGTATCGCGCCTTCCCCGAAGATGCCAAAGCCAATGCTGCACGGCCCGCGACGCCTACAGCGATTCCGGTGCTGTATCTCAGGGGCTCGGCCGAGTCCGGCGACATCGGCGACTATGTCGAGGGCCTCAGGGCCGCCGGGCTGTCGAATGTCGAGGGCGACATCATTGCCGACAGCGGGCACTTCGTCCCCGATGAGAATCCCGAAGCGCTCGCCAGCCGCCTGGCGAGATTCCACAGGGAGATCGGCGCGGCAAGCGCCAACCCTACATGGCGCCGAGCCTGACCAGCACCGCCTTCGGGATGTTGTATTCGCGGATGACGGCATCGTGCTTTCGAAGGCCGCACAGTTCGCGCTGGATGAAGTAGCCATGCACCGCCACCGCCGCCTCCTTGAGCAGCCGGGGACGCAACTGCTCGTCGCCATTGTTGCGCAGTCGGGCCAGCGTTTCTTCGACGCGTTGTCCGGCGCGGCCGAGTGCCGCCGCCTTCTCGGCAAGGACTTCATGGCCGAGCGCGTCGAAGGCGGCTTCGGCGGCCGAGGCACTGGTCAGACGGGACGGCGGGCGCAGGGACATTTTCAACCTCCTTTCTCGAAGATCATCCGGTGCGTGACGAATTCTTCGCCCGCCACCGGCGCGAAGCCAAGCCGCTCATAGAAGCCGAAGGCTTCCTGCGGCGCACGGGTGTTGAGCACGGCGAAATAGCGGCGTGCCCTGTCGACAACGGTCTCGACCAGCATGCGGCCAAGGCCCGTGCGCCGATGGCGCGCGCCGACGAACAAATGCCGGACCCGGCCATGGTCCCTGCCCTCGAAATAGGGATCGATGTTCAGCCCGCACACGCCGGCGAGTTCGACGCCGTGCCATGCTCCGAACAGTGCCTCCCCCTGTTTCAGGAACTTGTTGCGGCCGCCTGCCCAGCCGTCGCGGAGCCGCACCAGCATCCAGTAGCCTTCCCGCCGGCTCTCTTCCATCAGCGCATCGAAGGCCGGTGTCGTCGGCCGCAGCCGTTTCAGCAGATAGTCGGTCTCATGCGTCGCGCCCATGCCGCTACTCCGCCGGCCGCGTCTCTTCCAGCACGGCTTCCTCGTGATAGAGGAAGCCGCCGGACTGACGCTTCCACAGCCGCGCGTAGAGCCCGTCGAGCGCCACCAGTTCGTCATGCGTGCCTTGTTCGACAATGCGGCCGCCGTCGAGCACGACGAGGCGGTCAAGCGCGGCGATCGTCGACAGCCGGTGGGCGATGGCTATGACCGTCTTGCCTTCCATCAGCCGCGTCAGGTTTTCCTGGATCGCCGCCTCGATGTCGGAATCAAGTGCCGAGGTCGCCTCGTCCAATATCAGGATCGGCGCATCCTTGAGGAAGACACGCGCGATCGCCACGCGCTGGCGCTGGCCGCCCGACAGTTTGACGCCGCGCTCGCCGACATAGGCCTCGTAGCCCTGTCGGTCGCGATTGTCGCGCAAGGTCAGGATGAAATCATGCGCCTCGGCTTTCCTGGCCGCCGCGATCACCTGCGCGTCGGTGGCGTCGGGCATGCCGAGTTTGATATTGTCGCGCAGCGAACGGTGGAAAAGTGCCGTGTCCTGACTGACGACGCCGATATTGGCGCGCAGCGAATTTTGCGTCACCTGCGAGACATCCTGGCCGTCGATGGCGATCTTTCCGCCTTCGAGTTCGTACAGCCGCAGGATAAGGTTGGCGAGCGTGGTCTTGCCGGCGCCGGACGGCCCGACCAGCCCGACCTTCTCGCCCGGCCGCACCACGAGATCGATGCCGTTGAGCACGCCGAACCCCTTGCCGTAGTGGAACTCGACATTCTTCACCTCGATGCGCCCGCCGGCCACGACCAGTTCCCGGGCGTCGGGTGCGTCGACCAGACCGAGCGGCTGCGAGATCAGCGCCTTGGAATTCTCCAGCACGCCGAGATTGCGCAGGATGCTGTTGAGCTGCATCATCAGCCGGCCAAGCAGCATGTTGAGCCGCAGCACCAGCGACAGTGTGAAGGCGACCGCCCCGACGGTGATCGAGCCCTCGACCCAGAGATAGACGGCAAAGCAGCCGATCGCCGTGATCATGATGCCCGACAGCGTCGTCAGCGCCATGCGCACGCCGGTCAGCCGGCGCGTGAACGGGCGCAACGCGTCGAGATAGATGTCGAAGCCGCTCCTGATGTAGCGGTCGTCGCCATCGGCGGAGAACAGTTTCAGCGTCTGTACGTTGGAGTAGGAATCGACGATGCGGCCGGTGATCATCGACCCCGCCTCGGCGGTCGCCTCGGCATGTTTGCGGATTGCCGGCAGATAGAGCCTGGCCAGCCAGGCGAAGGCCGCGATCCAGATCACCACCAGCACTGCGAGCCTGATATCGAGCCCCGCGACCAGCGCCAGCGTCGTCACCGTATAGACGATCATGAACCAGACGACCTCGATGAAGCTTTCCATCAGGTCGCCGGTCGCTTGCCCAGCCTGCCAGACTTTTGTCGCGATGCGGCCGGCGAAATCGTTCTGGAAGAAGGAGTAGGACTGGCGCGACACGTGCCGGTGCGCCTGCCAACGCACCAGATTGTAGAAGCCAGGCGTGATTGTCTGCTCGTCGACCAGGGCCGACAGGCCGACGACGATGGTGCGGACGACCAGCACCACGACGATCATGAACACAAGTTCCGGCCCGGCGGCCGTCCACAACGCATGCCAGCTGCGTTCGCCGGGAAGCTGGTCAAGGATGTCGACCAGCCGCCCGACAAAGTAGAACAGCCCGGCCTCGACCAGCGGCGCGATGCCGCCGATGACCAGCATGGCGAAGAAGGCGAACTTGGCCTGGCCGACATAGTGCCAGAGAAAACCGGCGACGCCGGACGGCGGCCGAAGATTCGTGGGCTCCCTGAACGGATAGACCCAGTTCTCGAACCAGCGATAGACGGCTGTCATCATGCGGCGGCGGCCATCATTCAGCGGCTTGTCCCTTTGCGCCAACGTCATTGGCAACAACGTCGCTTGCGGCACCGATCGGGCCGTCATCCAGCAGGAAACCGCCCGACTGGCGCTGCCAGAGCTGCGCGTAGAGCCCGCCCCTGGCCACCAATTCCTCGTGCGAACCTTCCTCGATGACGCGTCCCTGGTCCATCACCACAAGCCTGTCCATCGCCGCGATGGTCGACAGCCGGTGGGCGATGGCGATGACGGTCTTGCCTTGCATGAGCTTGTAGAGGTTCTCCTGGATGGCCGCTTCCGCCTCGGAATCCAGCGCTGACGTCGCCTCGTCAAGGATAAGTATGGGCGCGTCCTTCAACATAACGCGAGCGATGGCGATGCGTTGCCGCTGGCCGCCGGACAGTTTGACGCCGCGGTCGCCGACATAGGCGTCGAATCCCTTGCGGCCGCTATGGTCCGAAAGCCCGGCGATGAAGTCCAGCGCCTCGGCGCGCCGCGCAGCCTCGACAAGCATGTCGTCGCTGGCGTCGGGCCGGCCATAGAGGATGTTTTCGCGCACCGAACGATGCAGCAACGAGGTGTCCTGCGTGACCATGCCGATCTGGGCGCGCAGCGAATCCTGTTTCACCGCTGCGATCTCCTGGCCGTCGATCAGGATACGGCCGGCTTCGAGGTCGTAGAACCGCAGCAGAAGATTGACCAGCGTCGACTTGCCGGCGCCGGAGCGGCCGACAATGCCAACCTTCTCGCCCGGCTTCACCGCCAGCGACAGGTTCTCGATGACGCCCTTCTGCTTGCCATAGTGGAAGCGGATGTCCTCGAAGCGTATCTCGCCTTTGGAGACCGTGATCTCCTTCGCACCGGGCCTGTCCTCGACAAGGCGCGGCAGCGAAATCGAGGCGATGCCGTCCTGCACCGTGCCGATATTCTCGAACAGGCCCGACATTTCCCACATGATCCACTGCGACATGCCCCACATCCGCAGAACCAGGCCGATGACCACGGCGACCGCGCCGATCGTCACCGCCTGGCCCAGCCACAGCCACAACGAGATGGCGGTAACCGAGAACAGGAGAAGCGCATTCAGGATGTAGAGCGAGCCGAACAGCACCGTCACCAGCCGCATCGACCGGTAGACCGTGTCGAGAAAGCCCATCATGCCCTCCTTGGCGAAGGAGGCCTCGCGGCGGGCATGGCTGAACAGCTTGACCGTCTGGATGTTGGAGTAGCTGTCGACAACGCGGCCGGTCATGACCGAGCGCGCATTGGCCTGTTCCTCGCCGACCTTGCCCAGCCGAGGAATGAAATAGCGCAGCAGAAGGATGTAGCCGACCATCCACACGCCGAGCGGTGCGGCCAGCCGCCAGTCGGCCGAGCCGACGATGAGCAGCATGCCGAGGAAATAGACGATGACGTAGTTCAGGACGTCGATCACCTTGATCACGCATTCGCGCACGGCGAGCGCCGTCTGCATCAGCTTGGTGGCGATGCGGCCGGCGAATTCGTCCTGGTAGAAGCTCATCGACTGCTTGAGCAGATAGCGATGCACCTGCCAGCGGATACGCATGGGATAGTTGCCCATCAGCGTCTGCTGGTTGAGCAGCGAATGCAGCCATACCGTGCCAGGCAGCGCGAACAGCACGATGAAGGCCATGCTGGCGAGCTTCCAGCCCTCCGTCTGCAGGAAGGTTTCGCGGTTCTGCGCCGAAAGCCAGTCGACGATGCGGCCGAGGAAGCCGAACATCCACACTTCCGCGATGGCGATTGCCGCCACCAGCACCGCATCGACAAGGATATAGGGCCATGCGCCGCGCGTGTAATGCAGGCAGAAGGCAACCAGGGTCTTGGGCGGCTCGACCGGCTCCGCGGCCGGGAACGGATCGAGCCTTTTTTCAAACCAGCTAAACAACAACATAGGTCATGCTCATGAAATCTGTTTCCGCTCACGCGGCGCGTGAACGTGCGAAGTCCTCGGACCGCATGGCGCCGAGGGCCGACGGTCCGGAATCATCCGGACCGTCGGCCCTGCTTCGCGCTATATAGGGGTTCGCGGGCTTTTCGCCGACAGGCTCTTTTGTTGATCCTGACGGTGCGGTGTCGACAAGGTTAATCTTCGCGCCCGGCCGGATCGCCCGGATGAGACGGCGCACCAACGAGGGCCGGCTCGGGTCGGGAACCGCGCGCGAGAAATCGACATCCGGCAGCATGCCGCGATGCGGACGCCGGCGAACCTCGGCGTGGACCGCCGACGAATAGGTTTCGCCGATCAGCAGCGCCCAGGTCGGCAGCCGGTGGATATGCAGGCTCCTCGAGCCCGGTATTCTGTAGGGATCGAACATCGGTCCGTCCTCCGTGCGAAAATAGAGATAAAAAGGGTGTTCGACGTCCTGCCGCGGGATCGGCAGCTGATCAGTCGAGACGCGTTGGGGCGGGGCCATCGGCCCTTTCGGCAGCTTGAAAAACATCGCAGGATTCCTTCGAAGACCAGGGAATGGTTTCGGCGGAAATCGGTGCGGAAGCGTCTAAGAGATCAGGAGAACCGTCGTACCGAAACCGCCAGCGGGCATGTAGGCCCACGGAGAGGGTGCTGGATGTGCATGGCCATCATGAATTACCCCTCCTTCGGTTCGGGTTGACAATGTACGCTGTATACCCGACTTCGCAGAAAATGGCCACCCGCAGGTCCAGCAATTTCCAAAACCGCGAAGCCGCTGTGGCCGATTTGCCACTTAATAGAAGGATGCGGAAATGAACGACCGTCTCCGCATCGCCCTCTACCAGCCTGACATCGCCGGCAACACCGGCACAATCCTGCGCTTCGCCGCCTGCCTCGGGATCGGCGTCGACATCATCGAACCGGCCGGCTTTCCGCTCTCCGATAAAGCGCTCAGGCGCGCCGGCATGGATTACCTCGAAATGGCTGCCCTGACCCGGCATGTCGACTGGCACGCCTTCGAGGAGTGGCGCAAGGCCCGCGCGCGCCGGCTGGTGCTGCTGTCGACCAAGGCCGCGACCCCATACACCAGCTTCAACTTCGCCACTGGCGATATCCTTTTGTTCGGCCGTGAATCCGCAGGCGTGCCGGATCCGGTCCATCAGGCGGCGGACGCGCGGCTGACGATCCCGATGCAGGCCGGCGCGCGCAGCATCAATGTGGCCCTCTCCGCCGCCATGGTGGCCGGCGAAGCCACGCGACAACTGGGCCAGAATGCCATCCGCTGAAGCGGCGGCCACGGTCCCGCCGGCGCCCGCGACACGGCCCTCGCCCGTCATTCTCACCCAGGCGCACATAGCCATCTCCTGTCGTTTGCATGTCGATGGCTTCTTCGCTACAAGCTCAACTTAACTTGAGGTCAAGCGGAAAAGTGCGAGATGGCGCCAGCAGCGGAATTAACGGTTGGCCAAGTGGCCGCGCGCAGCGGTGTCGCGGTGTCGGCGCTGCATTTCTACGAAGCTCGCGGCCTGATCCGCAGCCACCGCACGTCAGGCAACCAGCGCCGCTACGGCCGCGACGTGCTAAGGCGCGTGGCCATCATCAAGATCGCGCAGGAGGTCGGCATTTCGCTGGCCGAGATAGCGACGGCGCTTCAATCCCTACCCGAGGGCCGCACCCCGACGCGCGACGACTGGAGCCTGCTGTCGACCGCCTGGCGCGACGGGCTCGACCGCAAGATCGGTCAATTGAAGAAATTGCGCGACGGGCTGACCGACTGCATCGGCTGCGGCTGCATGTCGATCGACAAATGTCCGCTCCGCAACAAGGATGACCGGCTGGCCAGGGAAGGAACAGGGGCGAGAAGGCTGGTTCTTCCTTCTCTCGGTTCACGGAGAGAAGGTGCCTGAGCGTAGTGAAGGCGGATACAAGGGGCCGCGCCTGTATTGGGTTGTCCCCGTAAACAGGGCGAGGAAATCCTAATCCGCCGCCGGCAGGCGCCTTATGGTGAATTCGATCAAATCGCCCGGCCGCTCGAACCAGCTTTCGATCTCGGTCCAGTAAGCCTGCTTGGGGAAGCGCTCGAACCATTCCTTTGCCTTCAGGCGAGCGTCTGAACGCGGCAGGACGAAGGTTTCGCGCAAAAATCCGTCGCGCGGCATGCGCGCGCGTTCAGCCCGGCTTTGATCGAGCCTTTTCTTCAGGCCATCCAACGGCGGTCTTGCCGGGGTGCGCACGAAGGTCTCCTTGCTCCGATCAGATCAGACTTGACCCTTTCCCCTAAGAGATTAGGGATCGCGCCGGCAAAAGACGAGTCATTTGTAGGGGCCGGCCGCCCCGAAACCGGAGACAGCACTTGGAACGACCTGAAATACCGGCTGGCCTGCCCGCCGACATCGAAGAAAAGAAAATGAAGGCACGCCTGTGGTTCGAGGCATTGCGCGAACGCATCTGCGGTGCTTTCGAGCAGATCGAGCAGGATCTCCAGGGCCCGCTCGCTTCGTGGTCGCCGGGTCGGTTCGAAAGGACGCCGTGGGAGCGTGATTCCGGCAAGGGTGGTGGCGGAACCATGTCGATGATGCACGGCCGAGTCTTCGAGAAGGTTGGCGTCCACACCTCGACGGTTTACGGCGAATTCTCGCCCGAATTCAGGAAGCAGATGCCCGGCGCCGAGGAGGACCCGCGCTTCTGGGCATCCGGCATTTCGCTGATCGCGCACCCTTGGAACCCCAACGTTCCGGCCGTGCACATGAATACGCGCATGGTCGTCACCTCGCGCCACTGGTTCGGCGGCGGCGCCGACCTCACCCCGGTGCTCGACCGACGCCGCACACAGGATGACCCCGACACAATGGCCTTCCACCGCGCCATGCAGTTCGCCTGCGAGAAGAACGCAGGCATCGCCGACCATGCGAAATTCAAGGCCTGGTGCGACGAGTATTTCTTCCTTCCGCATCGCAACGAGCCGCGCGGCACCGGCGGCATCTTTTTCGACTGGCTGCATTCGGGCGAGGACAACGGCGGCTGGAATGCCGATTTTAACTTCGTCCAGGATGTCGGGCGCGCTTTTCTCGTCGTCTATGGCCATCTCGTGCGAGGCAATTTCAAC
The DNA here is from genome assembly GCF_006441495.1 of Mesorhizobium sp. B2-6-4. Classification (NCBI taxonomy): domain Bacteria; kingdom Pseudomonadati; phylum Pseudomonadota; class Alphaproteobacteria; order Hyphomicrobiales; family Phyllobacteriaceae; genus Mesorhizobium; species Mesorhizobium sp. B2-6-4. The sequence goes on along the minus strand of NZ_VFUE01000007.1, from coordinate 105,815 downwards.
GAGAACTGGACCGATGGCGACCGCGACGAACAGCTCATCCGCCGCGGCCGTTATGTCGAGTTCAACCTGCTTCATGATCGCGGCACCATTTTCGGCCTGAAAACCGGCGGCAATGTCGCCTCGATTCTCTCCAGCCTGCCGCCGGAGGCCCGCTGGCCGTAAAAAGATGGTGAGCGCGCCGTGAGCCGCATTGATGTCCCATTCGCTTCGAAATGGGCATCGAATGTGGCGCGGGAGCCGTCGCAAAGTTTCTTTTTCGTCTAATAGGCTTCGGAAAAGACTGGGCTATTTGTCGGGACGGGTCGGGAAGCGCCGGCGGTTCGCCTGCGCAATTCCAGGAGTGCAGAGCGGTGCTCCGTTCGGAATTGCGTCAGAACGAAGCGGATCGCGACTCGACGCAACCGGACGGCCCAGGACGATGCGGGACACCTCTGCCAAAAGGGTGCCCGCGCTTTCCAGGAGTACTTCGCAATGCGCAAGATCATTGTTTCGGCCGCAGCGGCTGCCCTTCTTGCTTCCGGTTCGGTGGCATTCGCCGCCGTCAAGCACACCACCGGCACGATCAAGACCTTTGATACGGCGGCCAAAAGCCTGGTTCTCGACAATGGATCGTCTTTTACGCTTCCCCGGACCTTCAAGGATCCTGGCCTGAAGGTCGGCGAGAAGGTCAGAGTTTCATGGGACATGAGCGGCAAGGATAAGGTTGCCGAGGCAGTCAAGATCATGAAGTGATGACCTGCCCATAGGGCTGGCGTAAGAGGGCGGAGCAGCGCTGCTCCGCCTTTTTTGCCGTTGACGGCAATCAATGCCACCCCATCTGTGTTATGGTTTCACCCGCTTGCGGTCCAACCGGTCTTAGGGTCGGACAACGTGCCAAGAAGATGCGGAGTCCCTGCCGCCTTTTGCAGGACGGTCGACCGGACTCCATGGAGGAAAAGGAGAAATCCCATGAAGGAATTCCACTGCGGCTCGCTCGTTCCAGGTTGTGAATGGCACACACGCGCCGAGGAGGAAGCCGAGGTCATGCGCCGTGCCGTCGAACATATGCGCGAGACGCATGGCGAGACGATCATCCGCGAAACGATGATCGAAGCGATCCGCTCGCGCATCGAGAAGGTCCGCGACGCGGCCTGATTTGGAGCAAGTTCCGGAAATCGCGGCGATTTCCGCCCGGATTGCGTTGACGAATGCTCTATCCGGCCTTCAGGGCCTGCGCGGCGCGCTTGAGCAGCGCGTCGCGATCGGGCCCAAACCCGGCATCGACCCATTCCACTTCGAGATTCCTGAGGATCGCGCCGAGCTTTGGCCCGGGCATCCCCCCGATCGCCGTCAGATCGGCGCCCTTGAGCGGAAACACGGGCCTTTCCCATCTCAATGCGAAGGCGAGAAGTCGGGAAAAGCCGCCTGCCTCGATGAGCGCATCGGTCTGGTCCACCGCGCGCACCCGTGCCGCGGCCAGTGACAGGCGAAGCCGGTCGACGACCCCTTGCCGGTCGCCGCGGTAGAGCGTCTTCGCCAGTTCGCCTTCAGTCGTTTTCGGCTCGATTCCCGGCGTAAGCGCCCAGTGACGCAAACGGTTTGCTTCCGCCGTCGACAATCTCAGCCGCTCGGCCAGCGTCTTCATGCGCGCCGTATCCGGCGGCACGATCGCCTCCAGCCTGAGCAGCGGCTCCACGGTCCAGCCCAGATCCTTCTCGGCTCTGGCCAGACCGTGGATCGCATCGATGCCCCATTTCTCGCTTTCCGGCAGCACGCTGGTCAAAACGCTCGCCTGCCGCATCCACAACAGCGCGCGGGACGGGTCGGCGGCCGACAATAGCTTCTTGAGTTCGGACCAGACGCGCTCGGCCGAGAGCTGCACGAGGCCTCCCTTCAGCCGGGCGCAAGCCTTAAGCCCCTCGGCGTCCGGCCGGCCTTCGCCATACCAGGCGAAGAAGCGGAAAAAGCGCAGGATACGCAGATAGTCCTCACGGATGCGCGCTTCCGGATCGCCGATGAAGCGCAGCCGGCGCCCCTCTATGTCGGCGACGCCGCCGACCAGATCGACGACCGTACCGTCGGCTTCCGCGTAGAGCGCGTTGATGGTGAAGTCGCGCCGCTCGGCGTCAAGCTTCCAGTCTCGCCCGAACGACACCTTGGCGCGGCGGCCGTCGGTCTCGATATCCGCGCGCAGCGTGGTGATTTCATAAGGCTTGCCGCCGGCAATCACGGTGATCGTGCCGTGCTCTATGCCGGTCGGAACCGTCTTGAACCTCGCCGCCTCGGCGCGGCGGATCGTCTCCTGCGGCAGGCAGGTGGTGGCGATGTCGATGTCGGCGACGGGCTGGCCGATCAGCGTGTTGCGCACCGCGCCGCCGGCGACCCGCGCTGCCTCGCCGCCACTCGCCAGAATGGCAAGCAGGCGCTGCAGATGCTTGTCGCCGAGCCAGTCGGCCCTGTCAGCGATCGAGACCTTCACCCATAGAGCCTTTCATAGAGCGTGCGGATGATGCCGGCGGTGACGCCCCAGATGCGCCGGTCGCCATAGGGCATGTCATAGAAGAACCATTCGAGATCGTTCCAAATGCGGCTGTCCCTGATGTGGTTGGCCGGATCCATGAGGAAGCGCAGCGGCACTTCGAAGGCCAAGTCGACCTCCTCGGCATTGAGCGTCAGCTGGAAAGGCGGCCGCACGATGCCCAGCACCGGCGCGATCCTGTAACCACTGCCCGCGACATAATCGGGCATGCGGCCGATGACCTCGATATGGTCCCGGCCAAGGCCGATCTCCTCGAAGGTCTCGCGCAGCGCCGCCGCTTCCGGACTGGCGTCGGTGGCATCGATCGTTCCGCCGGGAAAGGCCACCTGCCCGGAATGGTTGCGCAGTGTCTCGGCCCGCTTGGTCAGAAGAACCGTGGCATCACCCTGGTGATCGACGATCGGGATCAGCACCGCCGCATCGCGCAGCGGTTTCGCCCGGTGGAGGCGGGGATGGCCTGGATTGAAGCGATGATCGCCATAGTCCTCGCCGGCATGCGGCTGCGGCTGCGCGGCAAAGCGCGCGCGCAGATCGGCAATGGAAAAGGGCGTCGGCGTCACCTGGTCCATCATGAACTGTCCGTCACGCGCTCAGCTGCCTCAGCCTGTCGGCCGGCATGATCGGATAAGCCTGGCCTTTCGACCGGACGGCAAACATCAACCTGCCGTCGATCTCGATCTCCTCGCCATGCTCGACCAGTTCGTACATCACCGGCCGCGCCACCAGCGCCTCCAGCCGCCCGCGCACCAGCACATAAGGCTTCAGCCCGCCGGTCTCGTGCTCGTCGACGAAGCGCAGCGGCCGCTCCGGTCCGGCCTCGACGACGTCGCCGACATTGGTGCGGAACGTGATGATCTGGCCCTCGCCGCTGCCCGAGACATCCATCTCGACGGCGATAAAGGGTGCGTCGGCGACGCGGATGCCGACCTTTTCCACCGGCGTCACCAGATAGGTCCTGCCGTCCGCGTCCTTGCGCAGCACCGAGGAAAAAAGCTGCACCAGCGGCATGCGGCCGATCGGCGTGCCGAGATAGAACCAGGTGCCGTCAGCTTTGATTTCCATATCCAAATCGCCGCAGAAGTCGGGATTCCAGCGCTCCACCGGGGCCGGCCCCTTGCCGGCGCGGGCCGCACGCGAGATCAGCGCCTCGAGGCCGCGCGCCTCGGTCGCGGCCGCCAGGCTTTGCTGTCTTTGTTCGGAGCCCTCTGCCATCGTCACGAAATAGTCACTGTTGTTGCGCTTGTCAGCCTAACTCTGTGATTTAAATTTGAAGGCAGGCGCCAGACGGAGCCGAATCGCGGCATTCTGCGTCAAGCTGGTATTTCCAACCACAAGGATCGATGCTGCATGAGCGTGATGGTCAAGGAAAGCCCGATCAGCGAAAAAGACATGATCGCCGAGGCCGAGAAGGCGCTGGCCGACATTTCTAGGGTCCGCGACGGGGTCGGTCGCATCATCTTCGGCCAGGAAAGTGTCGTCGAACGCGCTCTGGTGGCGCTTCTGGCCGGCGGCCACGCGCTGCTGGTCGGCGTGCCGGGCCTCGCCAAGACCAAGCTGGTCGAGACGCTGGGCATCGTGCTCGGCCTCGATTCGCGCCGCATCCAATTCACCCCCGACCTGATGCCCTCGGACATTCTCGGCTCCGAGGTGATGGAGCAGGACGAATTCGGCAAGCGCTCCTTCCGCTTCATTTCCGGGCCGATCTTCGCGCAGTTGCTGATGGCCGACGAGATCAACCGCGCCTCGCCGCGCACCCAGTCGGCGCTGCTGCAGGCCATGCAGGAGTATCACGTCACCATTGCCGGTGCCCGCCACGACCTGCCCTCGCCTTTCCATGTGCTCGCGACGCAAAACCCGCTGGAACAGGAAGGCACCTATCCGCTGCCCGAGGCACAGCTCGACCGTTTCCTGATGCAGGTCGACATCCTCTATCCCGAACTCGAGGCCGAGCGCCGCATCCTTTTGGAAACCACAGGCGTCGAGGACGCGAAGGCACAGAATGTGCTGCAGCCGGCGCGGCTGAGGGATATCCAGACGCTGATCCGCCGCATGCCGGTGCCTGAAAGCGTGGTCGAGGCAATCCTGGCCCTGGTGCGCTCGGCGCGCCCCGGCCAGGGCAACGCCGAAACCGACAGGCATGTCGCCTGGGGCCCGGGTCCCCGCGCCAGCCAGGCACTGATGCTGTGCACGAGGGCGCGCGCGCTCTATGATGGGCGGCTGGCGCCGTCGGTCGACGATGTGCGGGCTCTGGCCGAGCCGGTGCTCCAGCACCGCATGGCGCTGACCTTCGCCGCCCGCGCCGAAGGCACCAGCGTGCGCGATGTGGTGGCCAAGCTCGTGAAAGGGATTTGATGGCGCGCATCGGCGAGCTCCAGGCTCCGGCAGCGACGCGCGACGCGCTCGCCCGCGGCCGGTTGCGGGCTTCGCTCGTGCCCGACTTGCTGGTCGAGGCGCGCCGCATCGTCAACACCGTGATCGCCGGCTGGCATGGCCGCCGTAAGCGCGGCATCGGCGAGAATTTCTGGCAGTTCCGGCCCTATGTCGAAGGCGATTCCTCCCGCATCGACTGGCGCCGCTCGGCCCGCGACGACCACACCTATGTACGCGACCGCGAATGGGAGGCGGCCCATACGGTGTGGCTGTGGGCCGATCCGTCGCCGTCCATGCTCTACAAATCGACCGGTGCCGCCGTTTCCAAGCAATCGCGCGGCCTGGTGCTGGCGCTGGCCATGGCCGAGCTGCTGTCGCGCAGCGGAGAGCGCATCGCCTGGCCCGGCCTTACCGATCCGTTCACCGCCCGCAACGGCGCCGAGCGCATCGCCGCCCAGCTCATGCATGCCGGTGACTTGCCGGCCAAGCCCGATCTCTCCGGCATCCGCCGCTTCTGCGACATCGTCATCGCCAGTGATTTCCTCGACCCGGTCGAGGAAACCATGGCCTGGCTCGACGTGCTCGCCCGCCATGGCGTGCGCGCGCATCTGATTGAGGTCGCCGACCCGGCCGAGGAGACATTCCCCTATGCCGGCCGCACCGAATTCACCGACCCGGAGAGCGGCGACAAGCTGACCGCCGGCCGCGCCGAGATGCTGGCCGATGAGTATCGCCTGCTCTATGGCGCCCGACGCCAAGAACTGGCCAGCTGGTGCAAGCGGCTCGGCTGGAGCTTCACCGTCAACCACACCGATCGGCTGGCTTCCGACGCCCTGGTACGCCTGCACATGGCGATGACGGATGGCGGTCAGCCCGGGCTGACCGCCATTGGCCACGTCGGCATGATCGCCGGTGGCGATCAGCCCAGGCCGATCGCTGGCGATCGCGGCGGCATGATCACTAGTGGCGATCAGCCAGGAAAGGCCGTCGCATGAGTTGGCTGCCGCTTTCCTTTGGCGCGCCCATGCTGCTGTGGGGTCTTTTGGCGCTGCCGGTGATCTGGTGGCTGCTCAGGCTGACCCCGCCCAGGCCGCAGACCGAGGTGTTTCCGCCGCTGAAGATCCTGGCGCGCGTGCTGAAGCGCGAGGAAACCCCGCAGCAGAGCCCCTGGTGGCTGACGCTGCTCAGGCTGCTGATGGCGGCGCTCATCGTCGCCGCCCTTGCCGAACCGGTCTTCAATCCGCGCGAGAAACTGCCGGCCGAGGGCGCAGCCCTGGCGCTGGTCGTCGACAATGGCTGGGCAAGCGCCGCCGACTGGAACAAGCGCATCGCAACCGCCGAGCGGCTGATCGCCGACGCCGGTTCGAACGGCGTGCCGGTCATCATCGCCTTCACCGCCGAAAAACCCAATGCCGAGATCGGCCCCTTCGATGCGGCCGCGGCGCTCGACCGCCTGCGCGCGGCAAAGCCGCGGCCGATCCCGACCGACCGGCCGGCGGTCTACGCCCGCGTCGCCGCCGCCCTGGAGCGCCTGCCGGGCGCCAGCGTCGCCGTGCTGGCCGACGGCCTGGCGGCGAAGGGCGACGAGGCCGCCTTCAACACGCTTCTGTCCAAAAACGCTGCCCGGGTCGTGTGGGCCGTCGCCGACCGGATGCCGCTGACCGGCCTGGCGGGCGCCGAGAACGAGGTCGACGGTTTTGCCCTCACCGCCATCCGGCCGCCCGGCGATGCGGCCCCGGCGCAAGTCACCGCCGGCGCCTTCGACGACAAGGGCCGCCGCATCGCCGATGCGACGCTGACTTTCGCACCCGGCCAATCCACCGCCACCGGCACCATGGCGGTGCCGTTCGAGCTGCGCAACGATTTCGCTTCGATCGCGCTCGATGGCGAGCGTCAGGCGGGCGCGGTGCGCGTGCTGGACGAAAGCTCCAAGCGCCGCCGCGTCGGACTCCTGTCGCAGGCCGAGGCCGACCAGGCGCAGCCGCTGCTGTCGCCGCTATACTATATCAGGCGCGCGCTGCAGCCCTTCGCCGACCTGGTCGAACCTTCCAGCGCCGACCTGGCCGACGCCATTCCGCAGATCCTCGACCAGAAGCCGGCGATGATCGTCATGGCCGATATCGGCACCATTCCCGCACAGATCAGGCCAAGGCTCGTCGACTGGGTTGAAAAGGGCGGCACGCTGGTGCGTTTCGCCGGGTCGCGGCTGGCCGCCGCCGGCAATGACGACGACCTTCTGCCGGTGCGTCTGCGCACCGGCGAACGCTCGCTCGGCGGCGCACTGTCATGGACCACGCCGCAGCCGGTCACCGAATTCCCCAAGGCTGGCCCCTTCGCCGATCTGGCGCCGCCGACCGAGGTGACCGTTTCCAGGCAGGTGCTGGCCGAACCGACGCCCGATATCGTCGAGCGCACCTGGGCAGCGCTTGCCGACGGTACGCCGCTGGTCACCGGGCTGAAGAAGGGCAAGGGCACGCTCGTGCTGTTCCACGTCACGCCCGAAGCGACCTGGTCGAACCTGCCGATCTCCGGCAGCTTCGTCGAGATGCTGCGCCGCATCGTGCAGCTGTCGCGCAACCAGGGGGCCGCCATCGCCAATGCCGAAGCCGCCGCCACCTCGCTGGCGCCCTACCGCATGATAGCGGCCGACGGAATGCTGGTGCCGCCGACGCCAGATGCGCGCCCGCTGGTGCCGGGCGCCGGCGCTCTGCCGGTGACCTTCGAGAACCCGCCCGGCCTCTATGGCTCGGAGGCCGGCGTTTTCGCCCACAATCTGCTCGATGCGACAAGCACGCTTGCGCCGCTGGCGCGCCCGCAAATCACTGTCCCGGTCACCACAATCCAGTATGCCTTTGACGAATCGCGCAATTTGAAGGGCGCTCTGGTAGCCGCCGCGCTGGCGCTGATGGTGCTCGATACGCTGGCGGTGTTCTGGATGGGCGGCCTGTTGACGCGCAGGCCGCGCCGCGCTGCGGCCGTAACCACCATGGCGGCCATTCTGATCGGGCTCGGCGCGCTGTTCGGCCATGTCGGCCCCGCGCGCGCCGACGATGCCAAGCCTGGCGACACCGCCGCGATAGAGGACATCTCCAAGACCCGGATAGCCTATGTGCTGACTGGCGTGCCCGGCGACGATTCGATCAGTCGCGCCGGGCTCGAGGGCCTGACCCGCTTCCTCATCGAGAAGACCGCGCTCGAGCCGGGCGCGCCGGCCGGCGTCGACATCTCCAAGGACGAGCTTTCGTTCTTTCCCCTCATCTATTGGCCGATCGATCCGGCCGCAGCCATGCCCAGCCAGGCCGCGATTGCCCGTATCGATGCCTATATGCAGCAGGGCGGCACCGTGCTGTTCGACACGCGCGACCAGTTCGCCAACGGCATCGGCGCCGACTCGACCAGCCCCGCCACCGAGCGGCTGCGCGACATCCTCGGCAACCTCAACGTGCCGCCGCTGGAGCCGGTGCCGTCGGATCATGTTCTGACCAAATCCTTCTTCATCCTGCCCGAATTCCCTGGCCGCTTCGCCGGCAGCCCGCTCTGGGTCGAGGCATCGCTCGACGCCAGCAATGCCGAAAACCGGCCGGTGCGTACCGGTGACGGCGTCTCGCCGATCATGATCACCGCCAATGATTTTGCTGGCGCCTGGGCCGTCGACGAGAATGGCGACCCGCTGCTGCCGACCGTGCCCAACGATCCGATGCAGCGCATCTATGCGCTGCGCGCCGGGGTCAACATCATGATGTACATGCTGACCGGCAACTACAAATCCGACCAGGTGCACGTGCCCATATTGCTTGAACGGTTGGGCCAGTAAGATGACGCTCCTTCTTGCGCTCGCTCCCCGGATCGGCCCTCCCTGCAAGGGGGAGGGTAAGGCATGAACTGGTCGATCTCCTTCGAACCGCTGATCTCCTGGCCGCTGCTGGCCCTGGTGCTGGTGCCGCTGGCCCTGCTTGCGGCCGTGGGCCTGTGGTTTCGCCAGCGCGGCGCGGTCCTGCGCCTTGTCGCATTGCTGGCGCTCGCCGCCGCCCTCTTCAATCCGGTGTTCCTCAACGAGGAGCGCGAGCCGCAGCAAAGCGTGGTTGCCCTGATCGTCGACCGGAGCCAGAGCCAGGACATCGGTGAACGGACCAAACAGACCGACGAGGCGCTGGCCGGGCTTGAGCAGCGCCTCGGCCGCTTCAAGCAGTTCGACGTCCGCGTCGTCGAGGCCGGCAAGTCGGAAGCCGCCGAGGAACGCACGGAAACGCGGCTGTTCGGCGCGCTCGAAAACGCCTTCCGCGACGTGCCGCCCTCGCGCATCGGCGGCGCCGTCATGATCACCGATGGCGAAGTGCATGACGCACCCGCCGGCGCGCCTGATTTCAATGCCCCGCTGCACGCCTTGATCACCGGCAACGACCACGAGAAGGATCGCCGCATACGTTTCGAGAACGCGCCCCGCTTCGCCCTCGTCGGCAAGCCGCTCGATATGACCTATCGCGTCGTTTCAACCAGCAACGAAACCGGGCCGGTCGATGTGCGCGTTTCGGTCAATGGCGAGCAGGTCGCTGTCGAGCATGCCACCGTCGGCCAGGCCATGCCGCTGCACGTGACCATTCCCGGCGCTGGGCGCAACATCATCGAACTCGCCATCGATCGCGAGCCGGGCGAGCTCACCGACACCAACAACCGCGCCATCGCGCTGGTCGACGGCATTCGCGAGAACCTGCGCGTGCTGCTCGTCTCTGGCGAGCCGCATGCGGGCGAGCGCACCTGGCGCAATCTGTTGAAATCCGACGCCTCGGTCGATCTCGTCCATTTCACCATCCTGCGGCCACCGGAGAAGCAGGACGGCACGCCGATCAACGAATTGTCGCTGATCGCCTTCCCGACGCGGGAACTGTTCGTCGAGAAGATCAAGGATTTCGACCTGATCATCTTCGACCGCTACCAGCACCGCGACGTGCTGCCGATCCTCTATTACGACTACATCTCCGAATATGTCGAAAAAGGCGGCGCGCTGCTGATTGCGGCCGGACCCGAATATGCCGGTGAAAGCTCGATCGCGCGCACGCCGCTGATGTCGGCGCTGCCGGCGATGCCGACCGGCGAGGTCGTCGACAAGGCGTTCTACCCACGCCTCACCGACATCGGCCAGCGCCATCCGGTGACGCGCGGTCTCGACGGTTCTGCCAGCGAGCCGCCGCACTGGAGCCGCTGGTTCCGCACCATAGGCGTGCAGAATCCCGAAGGCGAGGTGGTGATGAAGGGGGCCGACAACCGGCCGCTGCTCCTGCTCGACCGCAAGGGAGAAGGCCGCGTCGGCATGCTTCTGTCCGACCAGGGCTGGCTGTGGGCGCGCGGCTTCGAAGGCGGCGGCCCGCATGTCCAGCTCTACCGCCGCATCGCCCACTGGCTGATGAAGGAGCCAGAGCTCGAGGAGGAACGGCTGACCGCCGACGGGCGCGGCATGGTGCTGGAAATCCGCCGCCAGACCATGGCCGACGACCCCGGCCCGGCCCAGATCATTACGCCCTCCGGCAAGACCATTACCGTCAAGCTCGAGAAATCCGAACCCGGTGTCTTCCTGGGCAGCGCCCAGACCTCCGAGATCGGCCTTTACCAGGTCGGCAATGGCGACCTTACCGCGCTCGCCCATGTCGGGCCGGTCAACGCACCCGAATTCGCCGACGTCGTTTCCACGCAGGACCGGCTGAAGGCTCCCGCCGAAGCCACCGGCGGCAGCGTTCGCAGGCTTGCGGGATCGACCCTTGGAGGCGGCGACGTGACCTTGCCCTCGATCGTCCCCGTACGGTCCTCGGGCGAAGCGTCCGGCGCCGACTGGATCGGCCTGCGCACCACCGACGACAGCGTACTCAAGGCGGTCTCGCGCGTGCCGCTGTTCGGCGGCTTCCTCGGTCTCGGCCTGCTGCTGCTGGCGATGGGTTCGATGTGGTACCGCGAAGGGCGGTAGCTTCCTTCTCCCCGTCACTATACGGGGAGAAAGACGCTGTCGCGGATGGTTTCGCCAATTATCGGCGTTGCGAAGGGAGCCAAGGCTATGAAGGAGCCCTGCTCTACTCCTCCGGCTCCGTCGTGAACATCAGCGGATAGCCCTTGGCCTTGCCGGCGTCGGTGGCCCGTGTCGCTTTTGTCTCGGCGACGTCCTTGGTGAAGACGGCGACGACGCAGACGCCGCGCCGATGCGCCGTGATCATCACTCGATGCGCCTGGTCTTCACTGAGCTTGAACTCGCCCTTCAGCACCGTCACCACGAATTCACGCGGCGTGAAATCGTCATTGAGCAGGATGACCTTGTAGAGCTTCGGCCGCTCGGTCTTGGGTAGGGTCTGCGTACGGGGTTTTGTCGTGATTTCAGGCATGGGAACCGGCAATTGCGCGAGCCTCGGCTACGCCCCTATTTTCGCACGGGCGAAAGCGAGCGTCCAATCACAGAGCTATGTGGGAAGTGCGGCCCGCGGTTCAACGGCCCTGGCGGCCGAAGCCGCTCCGGGAGGGCAAGTTTCCGGCAGCATCCGACCGGCGTTCCATCCAGGATGCGACCGGCCAGGCGACGACGCAGATCAGCGTCACGCTGGCAAGTGCGATGAGCAGCCAGGTCTGCGCGGGCGTGATGTAATCCCAGTCGGTGGAAATCACAGGCGCGAACAGTGACGGCTCGGTGCGGCCGCTGGCCGGATCCGGCACGGGACTGGCGGTGAACAGGATCATAAGCCGGGCGGCGCCGGTGGCGACCAGGCTGCCGAACACGATCGAGCGCAGAATGGACGAAAGCCGCCTCTTCATGCGGATTGTCCTACGGCGCCGGCCTTGCAATCGGGTTAAGGCCGATCGAGACAAAGCCGCCGGCGCCGGCTTCGGCCACATCGTTCGGACCTGTCCGTTCGCTTCACTGCCGATACACGGCCTTCGGCTTTTTCGGACAGGAAGAAGGCCGCTCCAGCAAAACGCGACTGGAGCGGCCTTGTCATAAGGCAGGCAGTGTGCCCGACCTGGATTAAGCCTTCGGAGCGACCTTCTTGTCGGTCTTCTTGACAGTCTTCTTCGCCTTCTTGTGCTTCTTGGCAACGACCTTCTTCACCGGAGGCTTGGCGGTCGTGGTCGCCGGAGCGGTGGTCGTCGAGGAAGCAGCCGGAGCGGCGGTCGTGGTGGCAGCGGCGTTGCCGAGAGCCGGCATGGCGAAGGCGAGAGCAACGGCGAGACCGGTGGCGGAGAGGATGGACTTTTTCATGGCTTCATTTCCTTTTCATGCGGGTCGGGTTTCGAGTGTCACTGAACCGGGTCGTTCGGTGTCACCCCCAGCAACTTCAAAGCGTTGGCGAGCATCCGGATACCCTGTGCCTGTTTCTTGGCGGCGCAGTACCGGTTGCCCTTTCTCTGAAGTGCCTTTGCCGCGGTGACCTGCGTTGCCGTGGCATGGGTTTCGAGGGCTTCATCGAATTGGTGGCTGAGATTGGCACACCGCTCGGTCCGGGTGGTGGGCGTCACTTTTGCATCCGATTGTCCAGCAGCGGCTGTGACGAGCGAAATGCCCATCAACGCACCCAACAAACTGATCGACAACCTTGGCATCGGTTAATCCGTGAACCCGGAGACTTGCGTCGCGGCCAAATGACCTGACCGCCACGGCACCGTTATGCCGGCCTAGTTTTTCAGGAGTTTTTCCCGATTATAGAATTTTGTTTCTGGATTGTGTCTGTGCGCCCCGGCGGGAGGCCTCCAGCGCATTCGGTGTGGAGATTGCCAGATTTACCTTGCCTTGAAATCCAAGGCACTGGCCAACATATGGCCCGAATTCTATCGTGTGGGTGGCCGCCTGCCGGCTTGGCAGGTCAACGAAGACAGGATCCCCGTGAAATCCGACGCACACATACTGATCGTCGACGACGACAAGGGCATTCGCGACCTGCTGCAGGAGTTCTTCCAGAAGCGCGGCCTGCACACATCGGTTGCCGCCGACGGCACCGAGATGGAAACGATCCTGCGCCGTGCACAGGTCGATCTCATCGTGCTCGACGTCATGCTGCCCGGCAGGAGCGGGCTGGAACTGTGCCGTGACATCCGGGCCCAGTATTCGACGCCGATCATCATGTTGACCGCCGTCACCGAGACGACAGACCGCGTGGTTGGCCTCGAGATGGGCGCCGACGACTATGTGCCCAAACCTTTCGACCCCCGCGAATTGCTGGCCCGCATACGCGCCGTGCTGCGGCGCAACGGTGCCCCCGAGCCCAAACGCGTCACATCGAAGCAGATCTACCGCTTCGCCGGCTGGACGATGGATTGTTCGCGGCGCCGGCTGACCGCGCCCGACGATGTCAGGGTCGAACTGACCATGGCGGAGTTCAATCTGTTGCAGACCTTCGTCAAGAGCGCACAGCGCGTGCTGACCCGCGACCAGCTCATCGAACTCTCCGGCGGCGATAGCGATTATTCCTTCGACCGCAGCATCGACATCCTGGTCAGCCGGCTGCGGCGCAAGATGGAAGATGACCCCAAGACGCCCAAGCTGATCCTGACGGTGCGCAGCGGCGGTTATCAGTTCCTCCCCGAAACGACTTCCGAATGAGACGTTTCCTGCCGCAGACCCTGCCTGTGTGGGTGCTGCTGATCGTCATTGCCGGCCTGTTGATCAGTCAGGTCGCGACGCTCTACATCGTGTCGCGCGACCGCGCGGCCGCCAATGACGTGGTCGATCTCTACCGCCTCAACGACCGCGCCTATTCGCTGGTGCAGCTGATGCATGCCGCCACGCCCGAGGAGCGCAAGGCGACCGCATCCGGCCTGTTCAACGCCACCTACGCTCTCACGGTTTCAGACAGCCCCGCGGTCACCTCGTCGATCGCCGGCGACGATGAACTCGCCGAGCTGGAAGACATTCTCGTTGGACGGCTGTCGAAGTTCGGCGTCACCGACGCGCGCGTCCGGCGCGATCCGGCGACGCAGGAATCCGACAGCCCCGGTGGCGAGGTCATGAACAGGGACGTCGGCCAGGTGGAACGCGATCTCCTGGTGCTGGCGGCGAATTTCGCCCAGAGTGACAAGCTGACCGCCTCGCTGCGCTTCGCCGACGGCCAATGGCTGAACTTCACCGAGCCGATCACGCCGGTCGGCCCGATCCTGAGCTTCGACAGCCTGCCGCTCTATTCGCTGATAGCGGGGCTGGTGGTGATCATGTCGATCTGGTCGCTGCGCCGGCTGACCGCGCCCTACCGAATGATGGAAACCGCCGTGAACCGGATCGGCAATGACCTCAAGAGCCCGCCGATCGCCGAAAGCGGCAGCCGCGAGGTGCGCGCCGCCGCCAAGGCGATCAACGCCATGCAGGCGAGACTGCGTGAATATGTCGAGGACCGTGAGCACCTGGCCGCCGCGCTGGCGCACGACCTGCGCACGCCGATGACCAGGATGCGGCTGCGCCTGGAACTGTTGCGCAAGTCGGCGGTTCGCGAGGCGCTGGCGCACGATCTCGCCGATGTCGAAAGCATCGCCAGTTCGGTCATCGACTTCGCCACTTTCGAGGTGAACGAGGAAAAGAGCGAGCGCATCGACTTCTGGTCGCTGGTGGAATCGATCGCCGACGGCTACGCCGAGGTCTCCTTCGACAATGATGATACGCGCTCGCGCGGTCTGATCTGCATGGCGCGGCCGGTCGCGCTCAAGCGCTGCGTCACCAATCTTGTGCAAAATGCAGTCACCTACGGCAAGAAGGCGCATCTCAGCCTGTACCGGTCGGGCGACATGATCACGCTGGCCATACGCGACGAGGGGCCGGGTATTCCGCAAGCCCAGATCGACGCCGTGTTCGGATCTTTCGTGCGCCTGGAACAGTCCCGCAACCGCCAGACCGGCGGCCTCGGCCTCGGCCTCACCATCGCCCGCAACATCGCGCGTGCCGCCGGCGGCGAGATCCGCCTGTCCAACCATCCGGACGGCGGCCTGCTGACGGAGCTGCGCCTGCCGCTGGCGACTTGAGACGCGACTGAGGGATTACCGCCGCAGCACCGCGCTCAGCACGTCCCTGATGCCGATCGCGCCGACGAAGCGCGACTGGTCATCGAACAGCGCCACGGGCGCAGTCTGCGACCGGTGCATGGCCAGCATCACGGTCTTCAGCGACGTTGCGGGATTGGCCCAGAACACCTGGGCCGCTTCCTCGGGCTGGCCTTCGACCTCGGCGCAGGACACCCATACCGCCGGCTTGCCGTCACGCTCAGCCGCCGCCACGAGGCCATGGTCGTCGATCTTGAAGCGCGTCGTCTTGCGCCGGTCGAGCCACACCCAGCCGTCCTTGCCCTGTTCGAGATCGCGGCGGTCGCGCATCACGTTCCAGGCGGTGAGCACCGACAGCGGATTCACATTGGCGATGAAGTCGCGGACATAATCGTTAGCGGGCTTGAGCACGATGTCCTCCGCCGCGCCGGTCTGCACGATGCGTCCGCCCTCCATGATTGTGATGTGGCTGCCGATCTTCAGCGCTTCCTCGAGGTCGTGGCTGACGAAGATGATGGTCTTCTTCAGTTCGGCCTGCAGCTGCAGCAACTCGTCTTGCAGCTTGGTGCGGATCAGCGGGTCGAGCGCCGAGAACGGCTCGTCCATCAGAAGGATCGGCGCCTCGGTGGCGAAGGCGCGCGCCAACCCGACGCGCTGCTGCATGCCACCCGAAAGCTCATGCGCGTATTTCTTCGACCACTGCTCGAGATTGACCAGCTTGAGCTGCCTGTGCACGCGCTCCTTGCGCTCGGCGTCCGGCACGCCGGCAAGTTCGAGGCCAAGCCCGACATTCTCTTCCACCGTCCGCCACGGCAGCAGGCCGAACTGCTGGAACACCATGGCAACCTGCTTCTGCCGCAGGCGCCGCAAGGTAGCCTCGTCGCAGGTGACGACATCGACGGTGCGGTCGCCATCCTTGACCAGAACCTGGCCGCGCGAGACGACGTTCAGGCGATTGACCGCTCTCAGCAGTGTCGACTTGCCCGAGCCGGACAGACCCATGAGGACGGAAATCTCGCCCTCATGCACGGTAAGGCTGGCCCCGGCACAACCGAGCACATTGCCGGTCTGCTCGAGGATCTCGGCGCGCGTCGCACCCTTGTCGATCAGCGCCAGCGAACCCGCCTGGTCGGCGCCGAAGACGATATCGACGTTCCTGAAATCGACGGCGACGGTCATTTCTTGCCTCCAACGCCAATGCGGGTCATGCGGTCGAGCACGATGGCGAGCACGACAATGGCGAGCCCGGCCTCGAGGCCGAGATCGATGCGGCGCGAACCGAGCGCGCGGTTGATCTCGGTGCCGAGCCCGCCGGCGCCGATCAGCGCCGCGAACACCACCATCGACAGCGACAGCATGATCGACTGGGTCAGGCCCGCCATGATGGTGGGCAGCGCCGAGGGCAGCTCGACCTTCCACAGCAGCTGGCTCCTGGTGGCGCCGAAGGCCTCGCCGGCCTCGATGATCGATTTGGGCACCGAGACGACGCCGAGATGCGTGAGCCGGACCGCGGTCGGGATGACGAAGATGATGGTGACGATGAGTCCGGGCGCGTTGCCAAGGCCGAACAGGGTCAGCACCGGGATCAGGTAGACGAAGGTCGGCAGCGTCTGCATCAGGTCGAGCACCGGCAGCATGAAGCGGTAGACCTTCGGCTTGTGCGCCGCCCAGATGCCGAGCGGCACGCCGATGGCCATTGCCATGGCGGCGGCGGCCACGACCAGCACCAGCGTCTGCACCGTCTGTTTCCACAGGTTCTGGTTGATGATGAAGATCAGCCCGAGGAAGACGCCGATCGCGAGCGGGCGCGAACGCTGCAGCAGCCAGGCGATGATGGCGATGATGAGCGCCAGCAGCACCGGCGGCACCACCAGCAGGAGGTCCACCAGGCCGTCGAGGATGAAGTTCAGGCCGTTGGAAAAGGCCCTGAAGACGTTGTCGAAATTGTCGGTGAGGAACCCGAAGAACGCCTTGCCCCATGGGCCGATGGGAATCTTGTAGCTGACCAGGAATTTGGAAATCGGATCCATCTTGCCCCCTCTCCTACCGGCATCGCTTTGCCGCGGTGTCCGCTGTCGTCACGTCATCTTCTCACAGCATATGAAAAAGGGCAGCCTTTTCCAGTGGCTGCCCTTTTGTTCTCACGCGTGCATGCCGAAGTCAGTCGGCTCAGCTCCCCAGTGCGGTCTTGATGGCCGCTGCCGCATCGCCGCCGTCGAAGGTGGTCACGCCGGCGATCCAGGGTGTCACGGCATCCGGATTTTTCTTCAGCCAGTCGGTGGCGACAGTCTGGGCGTCGCCGCCCTTGAGGATGGCGTCCATCAACTGGCCTTCCATGTCCAGGTTGAACTTGAGGTTGGCAATGAGCTTGCCGGCGTTCGGGCATTCGGTGGTGTAGCCCTTGCGCACATTGGTGTGGACGGTGGCGGCACCGAAGCCGCTGTCGCCCATGCCGTCGAGATAGGTGATCTTCATGGCGCCCATCACCGGGTGCGGCGTCCAGCCGAGGAAGGCGATCCACTCATTGTTCTTCATCGACTGCTCGGCCTGCGTCAGCATGCCGGCCTCCGAGGATTCGACCAGTTCGAAGCCTTCGAGATTATCCTTCGGGTTCTTGATCATGTCGAGGATGATGCGGTTGCCGTCATTGCCGGCCTCGATGCCGTAGATCTTGCCGTCGAACTTGTCCTTGAACTTGCCGAGGTCGGTGAGTGTCTTGACGCCGGCATCCGCCACATAGGTCGGCACGACGATGCCGTAGCCGGCGCCGGTCAGGTTCGTGCTGATGGTCTCCACCGAACCGTCGGCCGTGTAGTCCTTGATGTCGTTGGTCATCGACGGCATCCAGTTGCCCAGGAAGACATCGAGGTCCTTGTTCTTCAGCGACGCCATCGTCACCGGCACCGACAGCTGGATTACCTGCGGCTCGTAGCCGAGCGCCGTGAGCAGCACCGAGGCGATGCCGGTCGTCGCCTGGATATCGGTCCATCCGACATCGGAAAGGCGTACCGCCTTGCAGCTAGCCGGATCCCCGGCGAAGGCAGCGCTCGTCGACAAGAAAGCCGCAAGGCCGAGGCCTGCGACGAAGGAATTCATACGCGACATGAACTTTCTCCCATTTCGATTCTTTGGCGAGGCGAAGTCACGGTTTTTGTGCCCGCCTTGTTTCGTCAGCCAAACACCATTCTCGTGCGGTTTCAAGCATTAAGGCAATCACGATCAACGGCGCTGGCTGGCCGATCAGCGACACGTCAGCCGCTTTTTCCATGCGAGCCGGCTTTTTTGGTGGAAGGCCTGCCAGGGGCCTTCCCCGGGCCCGGCCAAGTGGGCTTAAAAGGGCGCCATGGCCAAACTGTATTTCCACTACGCGACGATGAATGCGGGCAAGACGACGATGCTCCTGCAGGCGTCGTACAATTACCGCGAGCGCGGCATGACGACGATGCTGTTCGTCGCCGGCCACTACCGCAAGGGCGACACCGGCCTGATTTCGTCACGCATCGGACTGGAAACGGAAGCCGAGATGTTTCGTGACGGCGACGACCTGTTCGCCCGCGTCGCCGAACATCATCAGCACGGTGCCGTGCATTGCGTCTTCGTCGACGAGGCGCAGTTCCTCGAGGAGGAACAGGTCTGGCAGCTCGCCCGGATCGCCGACCGGCTCGACATCCCGGTCATGTGCTATGGCCTGCGCACGGACTTCCAGGGCAAGCTGTTTTCCGGCTCGCGCGCCTTGCTGGCCATAGCCGATGAGCTGCGCGAAGTGCGCACCATCTGCCGCTGCGGCCGCAAGGCGACGATGGTGGTGCGCCTCGGCCCCGACGGCAAGGTCGCTCGGCAGGGGGAGCAGGTGGCGATCGGCAAGGACGTCTATGTCTCGCTCTGCCGTCGCCATTGGGAAGAAGAAATGGGTCGCGCCGCCCCCGACGATTTCATCGGCTTTGTCGCGCCTTGACCGGGCTGTGGCATCACGGCCGCCACACTTGCCGCCATCGATCGGCTTTCGCGATCCCGCCACGATGCAGCGTTTGTTAAGGCCCCGGTCCTATTCTGCGTCCTCTCGTTCCAGCCAGAACTCGTCGGGGATAGCCATGTTTCGAGCCGCTTCGTCTGCCGCAGCCTTTCTGCTTGCCGGCGTCCTTGCCGCCCATGCCGGCGGCGATCCGGCACTGGGCAAGAGGGTCTTCAACCGATGCATGGCCTGCCATGAAGCAGCGAGCGACCGCGACAAGGTCGGCCCGCATCTGATGGGTGTCGTCGGCCGCGCCGCCGGCAGTGCCGAGAGCTTCCTCGGCCATTACTCCGAAGCGATGAAGAGTGCAGGCGCCGCCGGTCTCGTCTGGGACGAGGCCAACCTCGCCGGGTATCTGAAGGCGCCGCGGCAAAAAGTGCCCGGTAACAAGATGGCCTTTGCCGGCCTGAACAACGACGAGGACATCGCCAATGTCATCGCTTATCTGAAGGCCGATCCCAAGCCCTGAGCCAGGATTATTCCGTCCCCGCGATGGACGCCGAGCTGCCACCGTCCTCACCGCGCTCGATGCTCCGTCGGATTTCAGGCATTCGTGGCAGCGGGGGACTGAATGCCTGGCCGACATCCGCCGACGTTGAAGTTCAATGACAGTTGAACCACGCGTATTCCAAACGATCCTTTCGCCATGATCGCGGATCGATTGCGTTTCAAGGGCGTGGGCAAGGTTTTTGTTTTCGAAGCGCCCCTGTCTTCACGTCTTTCAATCCCCTGAAGCCCCACATATATTCGCCGCTGTTCGCAATCAGCGACCTGATGCCGGAGCGGGAGGCCCTTATGGCGACATTGCAGAATTTCGATGCCGAAATTGCCAGGACCAAGCAGGTCGTCCAGGACATGCGCACCAAGATAGACCAGTCCGGCGCCGTGCTCGACAAACTTGCCACCGCCGACAAGAAGATCGGCGACGCCAATTTCGATATCGAGAACGCCCGCATCGAAGACGTGCTGAAGCAGCAGAAGGTGATGGAAGGCAATATTGCCGACCTGATCATCGGGCTGGAGGACGCCACCAACGTTTTCGGCGCCGAGTTCGAGAGCATGAAGAACTACACCGGCTGGGAAAACTTCATCGGCATCTTCTCCAGCCAACGCAAGCAGCGTCTGCGCACCGACCGCGTCCGCAACATGTCACTGGCGGGCAACCTGCAGGAATTGCTGGCCAAGTCCGACACCATCGTCGGCATATTGAAGGCGCAGAAAGAAGTCCTCGACCAGCGCTACAAAACCTCCGAGACCAGCCTGTCACAGGTTATCGAGCGCCGCAAGGCCACCATGTCCAACCTGGAAACCGTGCAGAAGCGCATCGAGGAGCTCAATCCGATGCTGCTCGACATCGAAAACAAGATCGCGGCCTCCACCAGCCAGAAGGAACGCACGCAACTCGAGGGCGAACGTTCCAAGCTCGCCACGGAATACAATGAGAAGCAGGCCAAGGAACAGGAGTTGCTGGCCGAGAGCCAGACGCTGGAGCGCTACACCTCGATGTTCCAGACCTTCGTCGATTCGCTCAACAACCAGATCGCAGCGCAGTCGACGCTGATCAACAAGCTGACCATCGACACCGAGCAGCGCATCGTCCTCTACAAGGCACTGGAGGATTCGCTGAAGACCGCCGCCCAGCAGGATGTGGCCCACAAGATCAACACGCTGGGCAGCCAGGTCGACAACACCGCCGAGGAGACCATGGCCGGCATCGGCGCCGCCTCGCAGAAGCACATTGGCGACCTGCTCGAGATGCACGAGAAGAACATGGTGGCCACCGCCGACATCCAGCGCCGCAAGAAGCTGGCCGACGACGCCTTCGCCCGCCGTTTCGACGAAGTGCTGAAGAAGCACAATTCGGCCAATTACGTGCAGTCGTAATTGCCGCCCGCACCGGTGCGACAATGCCATGGCCAATAGCATGACCTCCGAAAACGACGCGGCGGCGCGGTATTTCTCGGCAATCACGGCAGCGCTCAGCGGGCTGGAAGTGTTCATGCGCGACGATCGCTCGCCGCTCTACCGGCACGGCATCGTCGCCAAGATCGTCGCGGAATACATCGCCCGGCTCGACAAGTCGTTCTCCTGCTGGCGCAACCGGCTGGGCTTCATGGACACGTTCCGCATTTCGCGCGCCGAAAGCGGATTCCCGGTGTTCCAGAACCTGCTTGAGCTCGAAAACGACCGCCGCCAGGCTGACACGCGGCTCGCCAACATCCCGCTGGCCGACGAATTGCGCGAGGAGATGGCCGACTTCATCCTGCGCCACAAGGAATTCCCCCAAGCGCTGCAGAAGTCGATGGCCGAGAGGCTTTATCTCGAGGACGTCAAGAGCGAGCAGACCTTCGGCCCCTTCACCCTGGCGCAGACGGCCAAGGTTTCCGTCAATCCGAAGACGGCGCGGCCCTACTACCTCGTCCATTGGGCGACCTTCGACGGCAGCGCCAACCTGCCGCTGGTCTACATGGTGACGGTGGAAGATTCCTCCGAAGACATGATCCGCCAGCTCGTCGACCGCAATGGCAAGCTCAACGACCAGATCGACATTCCATTGCCAGTCGATGGCCTGCTCAATCCCGAGCTTGCCCATCGCTTCGACGATTTCACCGAGAAGAACTCGGCCTATACGCTGTCGCCGGCAACGATCGCCGTCAACCTCGACAAGGATTTCGAGCCGCTGCACCCCAAGCAGCTTCGGCGCGTCGTGCTCGGCCCCTTCTATTCGGCCGGGATCACCGACAACAATTCTACGGTGACCGAGGTTCTGGCCAAGGTGCGCAAGCCGGAGAACGCCTGGCTGCTGACCTGGACCATCCAGGAGGTCTACTCCAAGGGCGAAAAACCCGGCCGCAGGGGGCTGTTTTCGAGCGAGAAGACGACGCAGGAGTTCTTCATCAACACCGACGACCTCGAGGCCGCGCGCCAGGGCGTGTCGAGCTACGAAACCCACGCGTTGATCCCGCACGAGGCATACCAGGCACTCTATGCCGCCGGCGAAGCGCAGAAGATCTTTTCCGGATACAAGGTCCACATCCTGTCCAACGGACAGGTCATCTCGGACGTCTGACCGTCACACCACGGAGCAACCTTCATGGATACCGGCCTGACCACCATCCCGGAAGCGGCGATCGAGAAGCACCGCGCCACCGCGCAGAGCTTCATCACCCGCATCGTCGTGCTGGAAGACCCGTCTAGCTCCTCCGGCACCGCGCTTGCCGGCACCAATCGCCGCTTCGTCTCCACCGTCTCTGTCGGTTCGGTGCGCCGCACGCGCGAGGTCGAGCTGGCGAAGACCGTCGGCGCCGTTCACCCCGACGACCAGTTGCTGACCATCCCGCAGCACACACTTTTGTTTCGCGCCCGGCGCGGCACGGCGCTCGCGCTCGCCATATCGGATGTTTTCGCCGAAGGCTCGGATCTCGAAAGCCTGCAGGCCAGGAACACCCGCGCTCCCCTCGAAGGCGACGAGGCCGCCACGTTCAAGAAGCTTCTGTCGGCCTCGGCTTACATTGCCGCCTTCAGCCTGTCCTCCTATCTGTTCCAGCTCATCGACAGCGACGGCGAGGCGCCCAACGACATTCCCGAGCCGGATTTCCTCTTCGACACGCCGCAGGACGCGGTGAAGTCGATCCTGGCCGGTCTCGACAAGGCGATTTCGGGCGCATCCGACGATGCCGACCTGATGACCAGGGCGCGCGCCTTCGCCCGTGTCGCCATCGACGGCCTCCTGGCACGAAAAGGCCGCTTCGACGGCATCGGCCCGTTCGAGAACGCGCATGTCCGCATCGATGCCGACGATTTCACGCTCGACGGCTTCGACGTCGCGCCGGGCAAGCGTTCCAGGCCGCTGGTGATGACCTTCAAGAAACCGGAAGAGGTCGTCGGCAACCACATCGCCAAATATCAGTCGGTCAAGCTCGCCAAGATGTTGATGGCCTATGACTTCGAGCGCGAGCTGAACCCGTTCGTCGAACTCGGCGGCTTCCTGTTCACCTTCATCGGCGACGGCGCGCCGGGCACCGGCAAGACGACCCTGATCCAGATGATTGCCGGTCTCGTCAATGGTTACTGCCAGGTCGCCGGTTATCCCTTCGCCTACGAAAATTTCGGCGTCGACCAGATCTCGTCATATCAGGGCAAGTCCGGCCAGAACTGCCGCCAGTTCATAAACAATGTGTTGAACCCGCGCGTCATCGGCTTCGGCACCATCGACGACATCGACCAGGTGGCGGCGCGCCGTTCCGACGACCGCGCCTCGGCCGGCCAGCAGGAGATCACCGGCGTGCTGATGGACGCCTTCGCCGGTGCCGCCACAGTGGTGCGCGGCAACTGCTCGTTCGGCATGTTCTCCAACTATCCCGAAAATGTCGACGATGCGCTGCGCCAGCGCGCCGGCGCCCGCTGGCTGGTCGACGGGCCGCAGACGCGTGACGATTACATCGACATTTTCGTGCTGCTCGCCGGCAAGAACCACAAGATCCCGCTCGGCGACCACGAACTCTACGCCGCGCAGGAGATCCAGCGCGCCGTGGCCGAAGCCTATGAGGAGCACAAGAAGCCGCAGGAGGACGGGCTGATCCGGGTCCATGAGCGCTACATGAAGGAGAATGGCGCGCCCAAGACCATGGCCGACATCGGCACCTATCTGCACCTGATCAAGCAGGCCGAGCCGCGCTTCACCGGCCGCGCCATCAAGAACGTCACCGACGCCATCAAGATGCGCGCCATGGACATCGAGCTTCCCGACGACTGGTTCGAAAAACCAGAGGTTTTCATGCACAAGAGCTATGACGAGAAGAAAGCGATGATCGAGCAACTGCGCGGCCCGTTCTCGATGGACATGGTCATGCAGGAGATCAACCGCTACGCCGACAGCGAGTTCCGCTACTCCGACAAGTCCGACGACTCCGCCGTGGAAAAGCTACTGCGTGACGCGCGGCTGCGCGAACGGGCAGCGCGTGAGATGGAGGAGATGAAGAAAAAGGGGCTGTGGAATGCGTGATGCGCTCCGGCCTTTCCTTCTCCCCTTGTGGGAGAAGGAATAATGGCCCGCAAACCCGATCTCCTGCGCGACAACGAGCTCATTTACGGCCGGCTGCTCGTCGTCGACGAGCCGCATCTCATCGAGCGCTACAACAAGGCGCTTGCCGCCTTTGGCCTCGAGCCCACCAAGCTGAAGAGCTTCCAGATCGACCGCACCGGTTTTTCGCCGGAAGTGGCGGAGGAATGCGGCGACTACGGCTACCTCGATCCCAATGAGGTCAACCGCCGCTTCATCATCCTGACGCCGTCGCAGATCGATCTGCCGGTGGTGCACACCGCCTTCTCCAACACCTCGCAGCTGATGTTCGAGTTCATGTCCAGGAACCAGCGCGCCATAGACGCGCTGACCATCAAGGACGTCATCTACGGCGAGATCGAGGATTCCATTCCCAAGGTCAACGACATCGAGGATCTGCTGTCGATCAACCAGGTCGAGTTCAAGGTGCTGTCGGCCGAGGATGTGCTGGGCAAGGCCGCCGAGCTCGGCAAGCTCGTCGATCGCCTGAAACAGGAGCCTGACGCCTGGCGCGACAACGCCATGCTCACCCGCATGGTGGAACTGGCCAAGATCTGCGGCGACATCCGCGAGAACGCGCTGGTGCCCGACCAGGTAATCTTCCGCCACAACGCCTACTGGACCAGCCATTTCGGCGGGCTCTACGTGTTCGTCGACCCCGACATGACGACCGTCATCAGCGATCCGGCGGCCCCCGGTTTCCGCCGCTCGCGGCCGTGGCAGGTAAGCTATCTCTCGATCAAGGACGCCGACAAGGTGTTCAAGTTTCTCGCCGCCACCGGCCGCATCGAACTGCCGCGCGCCTCCTGGATCGAAGCCTCGGGCTATCTCGAGCACCGCGCCGAGATGGTGGTGCGTGCGCTGATCCGCGACGCCGAGCCGGATCGCAATCTGACCGATGTCGACAAGGTCTGGCTGCAGACCTGGATCCAGGGCCATGCCGACCTGATCACCAGGGACGGCAATTTCCCCTTCCTCAACGCCGCCAAGCGCGAGATTGCCCAGCTCGGCCATCTCAAGATCGAGGATGTGTTCCCGCAGCAGCGCTTCCTGGTGGTCCGCGCCAAGCCCGACCATCCCGACGCCTGGCTGACCAACCGGCTGATCTCGGATTTCGTGCCGTCGGACTTCGTCTCGCGCTACGTCTTCAACAAGCAGGGCTTCTACAAGGACTATGAGGGCTTCAGCGACGCCTGGCGATCGCATGTTGTGGACGTTCTGAAAACCACATATCTGAAGGACAAGGTGGCGTTCCGCACGCGCCTCTACGGCCTGACTGACTAGAACGAAACCGGCCGTCATTTCGTTCTAACTTGTTGTTTTGGCGCATGATGTTATCCAAAAGTCCGCAACTTTTTGACATTATGCCTTGAGGGGTGACACAGCCATGCTCGATCCGATCGTGAACTTCTTCGTCAGGATTTTCCAATGGATCGGCCGCGGCATCGGCCTCCTGATCGGCGTCATCTTGTGGCCGTTCATGTGGGCCGGCCGCTGGTATGCGCAGCGCGGTTGGATCCTCAAGGCCGTGCTCGGCCTCGCCCTGTTGGTGCTGCTCGGCCTCTACGCCAATTTCTTCTACGCCACCCAGTGGTGGAATAATTTCAATCCGAGCTATCCCGACACCTACACGTTCGAGAAGCGCAACATCTCGGCGGGCGAACAGGTAGCAGCCGGTGCCGGTGCCGACACTGCCAGGACCTGTGGCAACTCCGGCATCGCCCAGATTGCCGCCGATTTGACCGACTTCAACGTTAACCAGAATGCCTGGATCTCGTCGATGATCCTCTACAAGCTCGGCCTGTTCGGCATCAGCTGGGACAACACGCCGTGGATGGACAACAAGGCCTCGTTCCAGCGCGGCATCAACCAGGCGGTGCGCCGCACCGCGACCGAGCTCGCCGACAATCTCGGCCGTGTGCGCACGACATCGCAGATCGACGCCGACCTGCAGGATGCGCGCGGCAATCTGCAGTTCGACGAGTACACCTGGTATTTCGGTGTAAGCCCGTTCGGCCCGAAGACGCCGACCCCGAGCTATTATCGCGACGCCGTGCGCAAGCTGCGCTCCTTCAACGCCCGCCTCGCCACCTGCCAGGCCACCTTTGATGCCCGTGCCGACAATCTGAAGCAATATATCGACCGTATCGCCAGCGATATCGGCTCGACCTCGGCCATCCTCAAGGAACGTGCCGAAAACCATAACAATGGCTGGTTCGATTTCCGCGCCGACGACCGCTACTGGTTCGCCTATGGCCAGCTCTACGCCTATTACGGACTGATGAAGGGCGCGCAGGCCGACTTCGAGGACGTCATCAAGGAAAAGCACCTGCAGAGCCTGTGGGATACGATGGACGCGCAGTTCGTCTCGGCGCTGCGCATCCAGCCCTTCATCATCGCCAATGGCCGCGAGGACGGCTGGCTGCTGCCCACGCATCTGACGACCATGGGTTTCTATGTGCTCAGGGTGCGTTCCAACATGGTCGAAATCAGCAACGTGCTGACGCAGTAGGGCCGGTCGGCCCAATGCATGTCACCCAAAAGTGGTCCGGCCTGGGAAGAACGATATGCATGGAAACAAATGCCTGAAGCGCGATGCGCTTTAGGCCGGCGATGGCGGATTTGCGCCGCCGTGTCTGTCGCATTCCGTGCATTGCGCGGCTGTTTTGAGACGGCGGACGCGTCCCCGCTCTGGCTTCTATACGGCGCGGCAAGCGGAGCCAGAAAGAACCGGAGGCAGGTCGGCCCGCCGCAGAGGAATTTTCTTCATAGGAAACATAGTTGCATGAAAGTTGACGCCACGGCAGCGAGAGGGCTAGAACATGCCCTTGCCCGCGCGGCGTATCGAACATGCACCAGTGATCAACCCGTCCCCTCCACCGTCCAATCCAAAGGAAAGCCGTCATGGCAGAAGTGAAGTCCGACATCGAGATCGCCCGCGGTGCGAAGAAAAAACAGATCCAGGAGATCGGCGCCAAGATCGGCATCCCGACCGAACACCTTTTGCCCTATGGCCATGACAAGGCGAAGGTCTCCGCCGAATTCATCAAATCGGTGAAGGGCAACAAGGACGGCAAGCTGATCCTGGTCACCGCCATCAACCCGACCCCGGCCGGCGAAGGCAAGACGACCACCACCGTCGGCCTCGGCGACGGCCTGAACCGCATCGGCAAGAAAGCGATCATCTGCATCCGCGAAGCCTCGCTCGGTCCGAATTTCGGCGTCAAGGGCGGTGCGGCCGGCGGCGGCTACGCGCAGGTCGTGCCGATGGAGGATATGAACCTCCATTTCACCGGCGACTTTCATGCCATCACCACGGCGCACAACCTCCTGTCGGCGTTGATCGACAACCACATCTATTGGGGCAATGAGCTCGGCATCGACACCCGCCGCGTTGCCTGGCGCCGCGTCATGGACATGAACGACCGGGCGCTGCGCGAAATCATCTGCTCGCTCGGCGGCGTCGCCAACGGCTATCCGCGCGAGGCCGGGTTCGACATCACCGTCGCCTCGGAGGTCATGGCCATCCTGTGCCTCGCCACCGACCTGAAGGACCTGGAGAAGCGCCTGGGCGACATCATCGTCGCCTATCGCCGCGACAAGTCGCCTGTCTATGCCCGCGACCTCAAGGCCGACGGCGCCATGGCCGTGCTGCTCAAGGACGCCATGCAGCCGAATCTGGTGCAGACGCTGGAGAACAATCCGGCCTTCGTGCATGGCGGCCCGTTCGCCAACATCGCGCATGGCTGCAACTCGGTGGTCGCCACCACGACGGCGCTCAAGCTTGCCGACTACGTCGTGACGGAAGCCGGCTTCGGCGCCGACCTCGGCGCGGAAAAATTCTTCGACATCAAGTGCCGCAAGGCCGGGCTGAAGCCGGCGGCGGCGGTCATCGTCGCCACCGTACGCGCCATGAAAATGAATGGCGGCGTCAAGAAGGAAGACCTCGGCAAGGAAAACATCGAGGCGGTGAAGAAGGGCTGCGCCAATCTTGGCCGCCACGTCGAGAACATCAGGCAGTTCGGCGTGCCGGCGGTAGTTGCCATCAACCACTTCTACTCCGACACGGATGGCGAAATCCAGGCGATGAAGGATTATGTCGCCTCGATGGGCGAAGAGGCGATCCTGTGCAAGCACTGGGCCAACGGCTCGGCCGGCATCGAGGATCTCGCCAAGAAAGTGGTGGCGCTGGCCGAATCCGGTGCCTCGCAGTTCGCGCCGCTCTATCCCGACGCCATGCCGCTGTTCGAGAAGATCAACACCATTGTCCAGCGCATCTATCGCGGCTCGGAAGCGATCGCCGACAAGTCGGTGCGCGACCAGTTGCACGCCTGGGAGCAGGCCGGCTACGGCCACTTGCCGGTCTGCATGGCCAAGACGCAGTATTCCTTCTCGACCGACCCGAACCTGCGCGGCGCGCCGACCGGCCACACCGTACCGGTGCGCGAGGTCAGGCTTTCGGCGGGTGCCGGCTTCGTCGTCATCATCTGCGGCGAGGTCATGACCATGCCCGGCCTGCCCAGGGCGCCGTCGTCGGAAAAGATCTTCCTCAACGAAGCCGGCCAGATCGAAGGCCTGTTCTAGAAATCCTCAATTCCAAAAAGTGCAAAGGGCGCCGCAGCGATGCGGCGCCCTTTGTATTTCCGCAGACGACTACGCAGCGTTGCGAGCCAGCGCCCGCTGGTTGGAGCCGAAGATCGTATCGCGTTCCGGCAAGGTGCCGGTCTTCAGGCACTCGATCCATTCGGCGGTCTTGAGCACGGCGGCGAACCGCGACTGCAGGATGATTGTCACCACGCGGTGGATCTCCTCGGCCGAGGCATAGCCCGCGCTGTTGGCGTAAGGCACCGAGCCGGTCGCGTCGGACAGGAACTCGACGGCAAAGCCCATATGCACGGCATGGATGATGGTCGACAGGTCGCAATTATGCGTCATGTAGCCGACCACCACGATCGTATCGATGGCGTTGGCGCGCAGCCACTCTTCGAGATCGGTGCCGGTGAAGGCGGAAGGCAGCGTCTTCTCGACATAGTGGTCGCGTGGCCGCCTCGATATCTCGGGATGCAATTCCGCGCCATGGCTGCCCTTGGCGAAGATTGGCGACGTCTCCGGCGCCATCTGCTTGACGACCACCACCTTGATGCCGGCCGCTGCTGCCGCGTCCATTGCGCGCGCCACGTTGACGACGCTGTCGCGGAACGGCGGATGCTGGATGGCGAGATTGCCGCCGTCATAGTCATTCTGGACGTCCACGACGACGAGCGCGCGGCGCGGCGTCTTGCTGGCTGGTTCGGACATGATGCATTCCTTTCAGGCTTGATGTGATGCCCGAGCATAGGTCCGCCACCATCGGGCGAAAGTGGCCCGATTGACATCATTCGAAAGAATTGGGACAATCCGCATAACCCCGCGCAGAAATCCCCGGAAGACATGACCCACCAGATCGTCGCCGTCCTCGCCTTCGACGGCATCAGCCCGTTCCATCTCTCCGTGCCTTGCCTGGTGTTCGGCGAAGATCGCACATCGTTCGGCCTGCCGCGCTTCGACTTCCGCATCTGCGCGATCGAGGCCGGTCCCGTCCACACCGAGGCCGGGCTGAGCGTCGCCGCGCCCCATGGGCTAGAGGGCCTCGATGGCGCCGACATCATCATCGTGCCGAGCTGGCGGGATCTCGAAGATCCGCTGCCGGAACCGCTGAGCCAAGCATTGCGGCGGGCCCACCGCAATGGTGCCCTGATCGTCGGCCTTTGCCTGGGAACATTCGCAGTCGCTGCTGCCGGACTGCTTGGCGGTCGGCGTGCGGCCACGCATTGGGCCTATGCCGAGCGGCTTCAGAAGCTTCATCCCGACATCGCGGTGGATGCCGAGGTGCTCTATGTCGACAATGGCGACGTGGTGACGTCGGCCGGCGTCGCGGCCGGGCTCGACTGCTGCCTCCATATCGTTCGCGCCCGCTACGGCGCCGAGGCAGCACTGCGGCTCGCGCGGCAGATCGTGCTCTCCCCGCACCGGCAAGGCGGACAGGCGCAGTTCATCGAGCGCCCGCTGGCGAGGAGCGCCGATACCGACAGGTTCACACAAGCACTCGACGCGGTGCGTGCGACGCTCGGCGATGCGCACAGCCTGGACCGCGTCGCCGAAGCCGCCGGCCTGACCCGGCGCACCTTCACCCGCCGCTTCCAGAAATCGATCGGCACCAGTTTCGGCGATTGGCTGATCGAGCAACGGCTTGAACTGGCGCAGCGTCTGCTCGAGGCGACGGAAAAATCGATGGACGTCGTGGCCTTCGAGGCCGGCTTCGGCAGCGCCGCTTCGCTACGCCAGCATTTTTCGGCGCGTCTCAGGACCTCCCCGGCGCAATACCGGCGTGAATTTTCCAGGCGGGCCGACCAGGGCGACCGGTCGCCGCACGCGCTTTCGCACTGAGCGCCCGCCGGGCACTCAACCGCGTTTGACCGCCCGCGCCGGATTGCCGACCACCGTCATGTTCGCGGGCACGTCGCGCGTCACCACGGCGCCGGCGCCGACGATGGCGCCCTCGCCGATGCTGATCCCGCCGAGGATGACGGCACTGCCGCCGATCCAGGCATCGGCACCGATCTCGACCCGCCTGGCGATTTCCAGCCCGGCTTGTCGCCCCGCGGCCTCCCTGTGATGCTCGGCGCAATAGATCTGCACATTGGGGCCGAGCAGCGTTCCCTTGCCGATGCGCACGCTTGCCGTGTCGAGAATGATGCAGCCGGCATTGAGAAAGACGCCGTCCCCGAGAAAGATGTTGAAGCCATAGGCACAGTGGAACGGCGCCTCGATGCGGGCGCCCTCGCCCGCGCCGCCGAGCAGATCCTGCAAGGCAGGCCCGATGTTGCCGCGCTGACGGGGCGCAAGCGAATTGTGCTCGAATACGGCGCCCGCAGCCACGCCGCGCAGCGCCTCCAGTTCGTCATCCATGCACGTATACCACTCGCCCGCCGCCATTTTTGCGCGTTCGCTCTCAGCCATGCGGTGCCTCCGTCATCATTGCCACGCACCGTTGCGGCGTAAGAGAGCGCCTATGCAAGTACTGGCCAAATACCGGACCTATGGTAGCCTGCCTTTTCAGGGCTGTCCCGGCCCGGGATCGAGGGGGATCAACATGCTTTACATTCTTGCACTTCTGATCGGGGTCATTGCCGGCCTGCGCGCCATGACCGCGCCGGCCGCCGTCGCCTGGGGCGCCTGGCTCGGCTGGCTGCCGGTTGCCGGCACCTGGGCAAGCTTCATGAGCCACTGGGCCGCTGTCGGCATTTTCACTATCCTGGCCATCGTCGAGCTGGTCACCGACCAGTTGCCGTCGACACCGAGCCGCAAGGTGCCGCAGCAATTCGGCGCCCGTATCCTGCTCGGTGCCTTCAGCGGCGCCGTGATCGGCGCCACTGGCGGCGCCACCATCGTCTGCCTGATCGCCGGCGCCATAGGGGCCGTTATCGGCACGCTCGGCGGCGCGGAGGCGCGCGGCCGGCTGGCGGACGCCTTCGGCAAGGACCAGCCCGCGGCCTTCATCGAGGACGCGGTCGCGATCATTGGCGGCCTCTTGATCGTGGCGGCGGTGGCATGACGGCGAAAACCTTCGATGCCATCGTCATCGGTGCCGGCCAGGCCGGCCCTTCGCTGGCCGGCCGGCTGACCGCGGCCGGCATGAGCGTGGCGCTGATCGAGCGCAAGCTGGTCGGCGGCACCTGCGTCAACACCGGCTGCATGCCGACCAAGGCCATGGTCGCCAGCGCCTATGCCGCGCATCTCGCGCGGCGCGCCGCGGACTATGGCGTGACCCTCTCCGGCCCGGTCGGCGTCGACTATGCCAAGGTCAAGGCGCGCAAGGACAAGGTGTCGAACGACGCCCGCGGCAATCTGGAAACCTGGATCGCCGACATGGATAAATGCACGCTCTATCGCGGCCATGCGCGTTTCGAATCCGCCAACACGGTGCGCGTCGGCGATGATCTCCTAACCGCCGGCAAGATCTTTCTCAACACCGGCGGCCGCGCATCGTTACCGGATCTGCCCGGCATTCACGACATCGACTTTCTCACCAACTCTTCGATGATGGACCTCGACGTGTTGCCGCGCCACCTCGTGGTGGTCGGCGGCAGCTACATCTCGCTCGAATTCGCGCAGATGTTCCGCCGCTTCGGCGCGGAGGTCACGATTATCGAAAAGGGCTCGCGGCTGATCGGCCGCGAAGACGAGGATGTGTCCGACGCCATCCTGTTGATCCTCGAAAACGAAGGCATCGCGGTCCATCTCGGCGCCGACGCCATAAGCTTCGCCAGGCAGGGCGAGAATATTGCTGTTGCCTTCTCCGCCGGCAAGCCGCCGGCCGTCGGCTCGCATGTGCTCCTGGCTCTGGGGCGAACGCCCAATACCGACGATCTCGGCCTCGACCAGGCCGGCATCGAGGTCGACAAACGCGGCTTCATCACCGTCGACGACCAGTTGCGCACCAGCGTGCCCGGCATCTGGGCGATGGGCGACTGCAATGGCAAGGGCGCCTTCACCCACACGTCCTACAACGATTACGAGATCGTTGCGGCCAATTTGCTCGACAATGATCCGCGCAAGGTCACCGACCGCATCGAGGCCTACGCTCTGTACATTGACCCGCCGCTCGGCCGCTGCGGCATGACCGAGGCGTCGGTGAAGAAGTCGGGACGCCGCGCGCTGGTCGGCCAGCGGCCGATGACCCGTGTCGGCCGTGCCATCGAGAAAGGCGAGACGCAAGGCTTCATGAAGATCCTCGTCGACGCCGACACAAGGGAAATCCTCGGCTGCTGCGTGCTTGGCCCCGGCGGCGATGAAGCCGTGCATTGCGTGCTTGATCTGATGTATGCCAAGGCACCTGTGGACACGCTGGCCCGCGCCATGCACATCCACCCCAATGTCTCGGAACTGCTGCCTACCATCGCCCAGGAGTTGAAGCCGCTGGTCTGAACTCCGGCTCAGCCGGTCGGTTCGGCCGCTCGGCCGGGTTCGGTCAGGGTCGTCTAGCCCGGCAGGGCACGGCACAAGCACCGCTGCCAGTGCCTCTTTGCTCTCCGCTTTCTGCATTGCTGCATTGCGGCAATGGCGCTTGTGCGCCATGGGGCGCTCGCGCAGTTTCCATTTGAACCGATTCAGTCTGGACCTCCCATGCCTTTGCCGATCCTTGCGCTTGCCATTGCGTCCTTCTGCATCGGCACCACCGAATTCGTCATCATGGGTCTGCTGCCGGAGGTCGCCGCCGACCTTGGCGTGACCATTCCCGGGGCCGGGCTGCTGGTCACGGGCTATGCGCTGGGCGTGGTCTTCGGCGCGCCAATCGTGGCGATGGCCACCGCGCATCTGCCGCGCAAGCCGGTGCTGGTCGGACTGGCCGCACTGTTCGTCGTCGGCAACCTGCTCTGCGCCATCGCGCCCAATTACTGGATGCTGATGGGCGCGCGCGTCTTCACCGCCTTCGGCCACGGCGCCTTCTTCGGCATCGGTTCGGTCGTCGCCGCCAGCCTGGTGCCCCGCAACAAGCGTGCCAGCGCCATCGCGCTGATGTTCGCCGGCCTGACGCTGGCTAACATCCTCGGCGTTCCCGCCGGAACGGCGCTTGGCGAAGCCTTCGGCTGGCGCGCCACCTTCCTGGCGGTGGTCGGCATCGGGCTGATCTCGGTCGCGGCGATCGCTTGGCTAGTGCCGCCGGATGTCACTGAACCAAGCGGCGACGGCTTGCGCGGCGAATTGCGCGTGCTCGGCAAGCTGCAGGTGTGGCTGGCCATGCTGATCGCGGCGCTCGCCTCAGCCAGCCTGTTTGCCGTCTTCACCTACATCAAACCCTATCTCACCGACGTGTCCGGCCTCTCGACTTCAGCGGTCACCTGGGTGCTCTTGCTGTTCGGCGCCGGCATGACCATCGGCAACATCATCGGCGGCCGGCTGGCCGACTGGAAGCTGATGCCGACGGTCATCGGCACGCTGCTGCTGCTGGCGGTCCTGTTTGTCGGCTTCATGCAGTTCGGCGCTATCGCCAGTGTCGCCATAGGCATCGTCTTCCTGTGGGGCATGCTCGTCTTCGTCGTCGTGCCGCCGTTGCAGATCCGTGTCGTGGAAGCCGCTTCCGAGGGACCGAACCTTGCCGCCACGCTGAACCAGGGCGCCTTCAATGTCGGCAACGCCAGCGGCGCCTGGATCGGCGGCGTGGCGCTCTCCTGGGGCGTTTCCTATGCCAACCTGCCGCTGGTGGGCGCGGCACTCGCTCTGCTGGCGGTCGCCGTAGCCGTTGCCTCGCGGGCACTGGACCAGCGCGCTCCGGTCGTCACTCTTCAACCTGCCGCGCAGTAGCTGCTTGCGCCCATAGCGCGACAGCCTGGACCAATCGACAAGCGCACAGTCGAAGAGGCATGTCTTCTCGCCTCTCGACGGAGAAAGACCCCATGCAGAAATCGATCGAACGCATAGCCGGCGACAGCGAGGGCGTTTCCTATGAATTCCCGCTGTTTCGCTTCGCTGGAACCGACGAATCCGCGCCTTCGGCCTATCTGCAGGCAGCACTCCATGCCGGCGAACTGCCCGGAGTAGTCGCCGTTGACGCGCTGATGCCGATGCTGGCCAGGGCCGAGGCGGAGGGGCGCATCAAGGGCGACATCACCATCGTGCCCTGGGCCAATCCGATCGGCCGCGCCCAGTATCATTTCGGCGAACATCAGGGCCGTTTTCATCTGGGCACGCGCACCAACTTCAACCGCGGTTTCCCGCTGCTCGCCGCGCCCGACACGGCACTCCTGCCCGACACCGCGCATGGCACGCCCGACCAGCGGCTGAAGACGAGACTGGTGCAGCTTTCGCTCGGCCACGACATCGTGCTCGACCTGCATTGCGACGACGAGGGTCTTTCCTACCTGTATGTCCACACCAGCCTGTGGCCGGCAATGGCCGACTGCGCCGCCGCCATGGGCGTCGAGGCGGTGGTGCTGTGGAGTGAAGACACGGACGGCACTTTCGAGGGCGCCTCGATCATGCCCTATCAGAACGTTCCCGCGGATGTGGCGAAGCTCGACCGGCGCGTCGTCACGACGGTCGAATATCGCGGCATCCTCGATGTCGATGGCGCGTTCGCGGCGTCGGACGCCGCGGGGCTCTACCGGCTGCTGGTGGCGCGCGGCGTGGTCGCCGACCCGGCCCTGCCCTCACCCGGTGTCTTCACCGGGATTGTCGCACCGCTCGAAAACATCGACATGATGCCGGCGCCCCGGGCAGGTGCCGTGCTTTACGACGTGGAGCCCGGCGACCGCGTGGCCAAGGACACGCGGC
Organism: Mesorhizobium sp. B2-6-4; assembly: GCF_006441495.1. Lineage (NCBI taxonomy): Bacteria > Pseudomonadati > Pseudomonadota > Alphaproteobacteria > Hyphomicrobiales > Phyllobacteriaceae > Mesorhizobium > Mesorhizobium sp. B2-6-4. Next base: position 70,544 of record NZ_VFUE01000007.1, on the reverse strand, counting down.
TTGCCGTCATCGTCCACGCACCGGGCGAAGCCGATGGCCGCACCGAGGTGTTCGCGCCGCAGGCCGGCATCGTCCTGACCCGGCGCTCGCGCCGCATCATCCGCGCCGGCGAGGATCTGTTGAAACTGGTGGGCGACAGGAAGAGCGCCGACGCAAGGTCCGGCACCCTGGAAGATTGAGCCTCCATCGAATCCAGTTGCGCGGTCGCTCAATCGCCGCTATGGGAATCGTCATGAACATGCGTTCGATCAAGACCGTTTGGTGGTGGGCCTGCTGACAGCGGCCTGTTCGAACGCGTGCGCGTGAAAAGAGAGGGTGGCCGCAGCGGAATGTCCGGGCGGCCATTTGTTTTTTCCAAGCCATTCCCGGGTCCGTTGCCCAAGAAGCTGATGGAGACGGCAATGACGATGAAGGTTCTGGACAACGGCGCAGAGAGTTTTGTGACCGGGGGTGGCATCACCATCACCCGCGAGCGCCACGACCGGCCCTATGAAGGCGCCATCGACGCCTATGTTGACGGGCTGAATGCGCGCCGGGGCGCGGTGTTTTCTTCGAACTATGAATATCCCGGCCGCTATACGCGTTGGGACACCGCCATCATCGACCCGCCTTTGGTGATCTCGGCGCGTGGCCGGTCCATGCGCATCGAGGCGCTGAACCGCCGGGGCGAGGTGCTTCTGCCGGTCATCATCAAGACGCTCGGCGATCTGCCCGAGATCACGATCGCCGAGGCGTCGAAAAAGCTGATCCGCCTCGACGTCGCCAAACCGGGCCGTGTCTTCACCGAAGAAGAGCGCAGCCGCGTTCCTTCCGTCTTCACGGTTCTGCGCGCCATTACCGCCTTGTTCAAGACCGCCGAAGACGCCAATCTCGGCCTTTACGGCGCCTTCGGCTACGACCTCGCCTTCCAGTTCGATCCGGTCGACTACAAGCTCGAACGCAAGCCAAGCCAGCGCGATCTCGTGCTGTTCCTGCCCGACGAGATCCTGGTCGTCGATCATTATTCGGCCAAGGCCTGGACCGATCGATATGACTACGCCGGCAAGGGTTTTTCGACCGAAGGCCTGCCGCGCGACGAGATCGCCGAGCCGTTCAAGACCGCCGACCGTATCCCGCCGCGCGGCGACCATGAACCCGGCGAATACGCCAATCTTGTGCGCCGCGCGATGGACAGCTTCAAGCGCGGTGACCTGTTCGAGGTCGTACCCGGGCAGATGTTCTACGAACGCTGCGAGACCCAGCCCTCCGAGATTTCGCGCAAGCTGAAGTCAATCAACCCCTCGCCCTATTCCTTCTTCATCAATCTGGGTGAAGGCGAATACCTGATCGGCGCTTCGCCCGAAATGTTCGTGCGCGTCAACGGCCGTCGTGTCGAGACCTGCCCGATCTCGGGCACGATCAAGCGTGGCGACGACGCCATTTCCGACTCAGAGCAGATCCTGAAGCTGCTCAATTCCAAGAAGGATGAATCCGAGCTCACAATGTGCTCGGATGTCGACCGCAACGACAAGTCGCGCGTCTGCGAGCCGGGTTCGGTGCGCGTCATCGGCCGCCGCCAGATCGAGATGTATTCGCGGCTTATCCATACGGTTGACCATATCGAGGGCAGGCTGCGCGAAGGCATGGACGCCTTCGACGCGTTTCTCTCGCACGCCTGGGCGGTGACCGTTACCGGCGCGCCGAAACTATGGGCCATGCGCTTCATCGAGCAGAACGAGAAGAGCCCGCGCGCCTGGTATGGCGGCGCCATCGGCATGGTCAATTTCAACGGTGATATGAACACCGGGCTGACACTGCGCACCATCCGCATCAAGGACGGCATTGCCGAGGTGCGTGCCGGCGCCACATTACTGTTCGACAGCATTCCCGAGGAAGAAGAAGCCGAAACCGAACTGAAGGCCTCCGCCATGCTCTCCGCCATCCGCGACGCCAAGACGGGCAATGCCGCCAGCACCGAGCGCACCACCGCGCGCGTCGGCGACGGCGTCAACATCCTGCTCGTCGACCATGAAGACAGCTTCGTCCACACGCTGGCCAATTACTTCCGCCAGACCGGCGCCAATGTCTCGACCGTGCGCACCCCCGTGCCGGAAGAAGTTTTCGACCGGCTGAAGCCGGATCTCGTCGTGCTGTCGCCTGGTCCCGGCACGCCCAAGGATTTCGACTGCGCCGCCACCATCGGACGAGCGCGCGCCCGCGAGCTGCCGATCTTCGGCGTCTGCCTCGGCCTGCAGGCGCTGGCCGAGGCCTATGGCGGCGAATTGCGGCAGCTGCATGTGCCGATGCACGGCAAGCCGTCGCGCATTCGCGTCTCCAAGCCCGGCATCATCTTCTCCGGCCTGCCCAAGGAAGTCACCGTCGGCCGTTACCATTCGATCTTCGCCGATCCGGTGCGGCTACCCGACGATTTCGTGGTCACCGCCGAGACCGAAGACGGCGTCATCATGGCCTTCGAGCACCGCAAGGAGCCGATCGCCGCGGTGCAATTCCATCCGGAATCGATCATGACGCTCGGCCACAATGCCGGCATGCGCATCATCGAGAACATCGTCGCCCACCTGCCGCGCAAGGCCAAGGACAAGGCCGCATAGAGACGATGGTCGAAACGCGGGACACGATGGCGGTCGCGGCGAAGGCCGCGACCAGGCGCAAGGTCGCAAGGCTTGCCTTCTGGTCGATCGTCGTCGCTTGTGTGGTGCTCGCACTCAAGCTTGCCGCCTGGTACATCACCGGTTCCGTCGCACTCTATTCGGACGCGCTGGAATCGATCGTCAACGTCATCGCCTCGGCCGCCGCGTTCTGGGCGATCCAGGTCAGCTACAAGCCTGCCGACCAGGACCATCCGTTCGGCCACCACAAGGCCGAGTATTTCTCGGCCGTCCTGGAAGGCGTGCTGATCGTGGTCGCGGCACTCCTGATCCTGAACGAGGTCTGGCAATCCTGGCTCCACCCCGTCCCGCTCCAGCAGCCTTGGGAAGGGCTTGCCGTCAACGGTGTGGCGACGGTCATAAACGCCTTCTGGGCCTGGGCGCTGATCCGTACAGGGCGCAACGCAAGATCGCCGGCACTGGTCGCCGACGGCCAACACATCATGACCGACGTCGTGACCTCGGTCGGCGTCTTCGCCGGCCTTGTCGGCGCGGTGCTGACCGGATGGCAGATCCTCGATCCGGCGCTGGCCGTGATCGTCGCGCTCAACATTCTTTGGCAGGGCTGGCATGTTATCGGCTCGTCGATGAACGGGCTGATGGACCGCGCAGTCGACACCCAGGAGCATATGCGCATCCGCGACATCATTTCGGCCAATTGCAAAGGCGCGCTCGAAGTGCACGACCTCAAGACACGCATCGCCGGCCGCGCCACCTTCATCGAATTCCATCTCGTCGTCGATGCCGACATGTCGGTCGGCGCCAGCCATGTCATCTGCGACCGCATCGAGGATGCGCTGCAGGCGGAAATCCCTTCCGTGCGCGTCACCATCCATGTCGAGCCCGATGATGAGGCCAAGCTGCCGAAGGGCACGACGGCGGTGCCGTTCGCGTGAGGCAGTTCACCACGTCTCGATTGACAGAGCTTTGATCCGCTCGAATTCCCGGACATTGCGGGTCATCAGCGTAAGATCGCGCGCGCGCCTGCCCACCAATCAACGCATCGTAGGGACCAATTGGAGTTCCCAATGTGGCAAGCGTTGCCCGAATTTCTCCGGCATGTCTCGCGTCTTCCCGATCGAATTCGAGCACAGGAAACTGCAGAGCCTCGATACGCGCCAAATTTTCGACCCGTCGCTAGCTCTTTTCAGCACCATAGTACAGTTCGTGCACGACGATAGGCGAGACGGCAAAGTCCTGCGGCCTATGCCGTTTCAGCAGGCAAGCAGACCCTCATCGCCCTTCATGACCGCGATGACGGCATTGGTGTCGAGCAGGTAGATCACTTGAAGACGTCGCCCAAGGCAGCTCGATCCTGCCCGTCCTGACGTTCCAGCGCTGCCTCTGCGAAATCATTATCAAGCGGTCCAATCACTTGGTCGAGCCACGCCCAGTCCTGCGCAAGCGGTTCCAAGATGACGGTTTGCCCGTGACGGCGTATCGAGACCTCCTCTGTGTCGAAACGGAACTCCTTCGGCAGGCGCACGGCTTGGGATCTGCCTGACCAGAACACTTTTGCTTTGTCCATCGTGCTATCCTCAAATGAGATATAGCAAAGATATATCCCTTCGCGCTGACCTAAACAGGGCTCCGCTCAAGGCGCGCAAGCCGATTGCGGCATCGGTTCCAGCCGGTAGATCTTATCGTCCGACTTCGTCTTGCCGTCGGCTGCCTGTGAACAGAAATCGACGATCGCCAGGCTGTTGTTGGGATTGGCCAGCATCATCATGCCATTGGCGCCGCGCTTGAGGAAAATCTCCTTCTGCGTGATATCGCAGGAGAAATCGCTCATCTTCGAACTCGCCGCGCAGCGCCACTGGTCGGCCTCGCCCTGGCAGGAATAGACCTGCGTGACCTTGCCCGACTGTTGCCGCGTCGTGACCGAAACGGCGATGTCGGCGCCGTCAGGCCAATTGGCAAGGTCGCCGCCCGCCGCGAATGAAGCCAGTTCGACCGGCCCACGGAACACGCGGATCGACTGCGTCAGTTGGTCGGGATGCGAACCGAAATGCGCGGCATCGTAGTCGCGTCCGTAGCAGAAGGCCTGGTCGGGCTTCAGCCGGTCGCGCAGCGGCGGACCCATCGCTGGGTCGATCGGGTCGATGCGGGCGAACTCCGCCTTGCAGGTCGCTGCCGGCATCGGGTCGAGACGGAAATTGTCGTCCCGCGACCCCAGCGCCTGCCTGTTGTATTCAGTCGTGCCGAGTTCCTCCTCGGAACCGGCATCGAGATAGACATCGGGCTGCAGGTCCGAAAGGATCAGCCGGCCCTTGTGGTCGACTTTCAGCGACGCCAGCGTGCGGTCGCATTCCATGCCGCAATGGATCAGGTTTGATGCGCCATCCTCGGATTGGTGACTACACCAGCCGCCGGCCCATTCCGGAGCCTTGGCGCCACGCACCGTGGTGGTGACGAAGCCATTGTAGGACGTGCCGGCATTCGCGGCCGGTTCCTCGTTCGGCCTGCTGACCGGATCATGGCCGTAGTAGAAGAAGATCCGGGCCACCTTCTGCTCCGGATGCGCCTTGAGGTGGTTGGCATCGTAGATGCGGCCGAAACAGGCGTCCTGACCGTTGGGACTGAGTTCGGTGAGCTTGGCCGCCTCGTCGGCGAAAGCCGTCGCGCCCAGCAGGCTCAACAAGGCCGCTCCGGACAGGACGCTTGCCAGTTTCTGTTCGAACGCCATGTGACCCTCCGCATCGGCAGGACGCGACGCCGATTTATGCTACACTCGGCGTCGCGGCCACGCAATTCGCGGCCATCTGTCAACCCGGGGGGAACCATCGCCATGCGTCGACGCGACATGTTCCGCGCGATTCTCGTCGGAGCCGGCACGCTGATTGGACTGCGGGTGGCGCAAGCCGCGGCCACCGAGGCCACGAGATTGAAGGTCGCCTATCATCTCAGTGACCTCGACAAGGTCAATTTCGTGCTGGGCAACATCAAGAACCATTACGAAGGCACCGGCGGCAATGTCGATATCGCGCTGGTCGTCCATGGTCCGGCTCTTGCCGGTTTCAAGTCGAAGGGCATATCGGCGGCGATCTCCGGTCGTTTCACCGGTCTCGTCCAGCAAGGGCTCGATCCGCATGCCTGCGCTAACACCATGCACGGCATGGATATTTCGCTCGCCGACCTGCTCGACGGTTTTCACGCGGCCGACAGCGGCGGCGTCGTCAAGCTCGCCGAGCTGCAAAGCCAGGGCTATGCCTATCTCAGGCCTTGAAGCCGCATGGACTGAATGCAAGGGTGGCAAGACCCCGCGAAGAACCGCGAAAATCCCGGAGGAACGACAGTGCCAGCGACGACCACTCCCCTCGGGCTTGTCATTCCCGATCTCGCCGGCAAGGCGGTGCTGGTCACCGGCGCCTCGACCGGCATCGGCGCGGCGCTCGCCTTGGCTTATGCGGCGCAGAAATGTCTGGTCGCACTGCACTACAATTCCAGCCGTGACGCCGCCGAGAAGCTTGGCGAGGCCATTCGCGACAGTGGCGGCGAGGTGCTTCTCGTCCAGGGCGACTTTTCGCTGGCCGCCGATGTCGAGCGTGTCGTCGAGGACAGCGCGCAACATTTCGGCCGCCTCGACGGGCTGGTCAACAATGCCGGCGGCATGCTCGGCCGCGTGCCCTACGCCGAGCAGACAGAGGCGCATTACGACGCGGTGATGGATCTCAACGCGCGTTCGGTGCTGACCGCCTCGCGCAAGGCGATGCCGTGGCTGAAGAGACAAGGCGGCTTCATCGTCAACACCTCCTCGATCGCCGCCCGCAACGGCGCCGGCGGTGGCGCCGGGCTTTACGGCTCGGCCAAGGCTTTCGTCTCCAACGTCACGCGCGGCATGGCCAAGGAACTGATCGGCTTCGGCATTCGCGTCAACGCGGTGGCACCCGGCACCATTCTCACGCCGTTCCACGAACGCTACTCGACCGAAGAGCAGATCAGGGGCATGGTTGCCACCATTCCGCAGGGGCGCGCCGGCACGGCTGAAGATTGCGTCGGTGCTTATCTGTTCCTCTCCTCCGATCTGTTGAGCGGCTACATCACCGGCCAGGTGATCGAGGTGAATGGTGGCCAGTTGATGCCTTGAGCCGCGACCTGCATACTGACGAACGGTATACTCTTGTCGAAAACGCTGAAGGGAGACGAAGGGATGTACGGTCTGATCGGCAAGATGCGGGCGGCCCGCGGCCAGCGCGACGCTGTCATGGACGTCCTGCGCGCCAGCACCGGCGCCCTGCCCGGCTGCCTGAGCTATATCGTTGCCACCGACCCGGCCGATGCCGATGCCATCTGGGTCACAGAAGTGTGGACTGACCAGGCAAGCCACAAAGCCTCGCTGCAGCTTCCCGAAGTCCAGGCGGCCATCGCCAAGGCGAGGCCCTTCATCGCCGGCTTCGAGTTCCAGGTGGAAACCAACCCCGTCGGCGGCTTTGGATTGGCTGACGACAAGACGGGCTGATCCGGGTGGACGACTCGACGCAGATCGTAAACATTAGCGATGCGAAGGCCAATCTTTCACGTCTCGTTCAGCGAGCCGCCAACGGCGAACCTTTCATTATCGCCAAGGCTGGCAAGTCATTGGTCAAGGTCATTCCTATGGATCAATCGGTGCCGGTACAATCGCGACGGGTTGGCTTTATGGCTGGTCAGTTTTCGGTGTCCGACCGTTTCGATCGCATGAGCGGTGGAGAAATCGAGCAACTGTTCGGCACAGACATCTGAGGCGATCGCTTTTCGATGCAGCGGGGGTTCGCATCCCTTACCGCTCAGTCTAAGACCAGAACATGGATTCCTCGCCCAAGCAGCCGTCTCCTGGCCAGCCGGCCGTCGAGCGCATGGCGCGCATGCGCAAGCCTTGGCAATGGCTGGCCCTCCTCGTCATTTCCGTGCTGTTTGCCGGTGCGCTCGAACTGGCCGCGCTGCCGGCGGCGCTGCTCATCGGGCCGATGCTGGCGGCTATCGTCGCCGGCACCAACGGCGCTACCGTGCGCGTGCCGCGGCTTCTGTTCGGCTCCGCCCAGGCGATCGTCGGCTGCCTCATCGCCGCTTCGATCTCGGCCGACATTTTTCGCGTCTTCTATGCCGAATGGCCGCTGTTCCTCGGCGCAGTGACAGCCACCGTCACGGCGTCCAGCCTGCTCGGCTGGCTGATCAGCCGGTGGCGCATCCTGCCCGGCACGACCGCCGTCTGGGGATCCTCCCCAGGCGCCGCCACCGCAATGGTGCTGATGGCCGGCGCCTTCGGCGCCGACCAGCGCCTCGTCGCCTTCATGCAGTATCTGCGTGTCATCTTCGTCTCGATGACGGCGGCCATTGTCGCCAAGATGTGGGTCGACACGTCAGGCGTCGAAATCCCGCCGATTATCTGGTTTCCGCCGATCGATGCCCAAGCCTTAGCAGCAACCATTGGCATCGCGCTGGTCGGCGGGCTGGCGGGAAGGCTTTGCCGGTTGCCTTCGCCCTCCTTTCTGGGCACCTTCATCTTCGGCGCGGTGATCCACCTTGGCCTCGGCGTGCCGATGCAATTGCCGCCTTGGCTGCTGGCTGTCAGTTACGCCATGGTCGGATGGTCGATCGGGCTGAACTTCACAAGGCCGATCCTGCGCCATGCGACACGTGCCCTGCCGCAGATCGTCGCTTCGATCGTGGCTCTGATCGCCTTTTGCGGCGGCCTCGCCTTCATGATCAGCCATCTGCTCGGCATCGATCCGCTGACCGCCTATCTCGCGACCAGCCCCGGCGGCATGGACAGCGTCGCCATCATCGCCGCCGCCGCCCAGAACGTCGACATCTCCTTCATCATGGCGCTCCAGTCGGCGCGTTTCCTGATCGTGCTGCTTGTTGGCCCGAGCATCGCGCGGCTGGTAGCGCGCGCGGTGAAGGAATAGGCTGCTCCGCCCCGGCTGCCGGCATACTTATGGATCGATCCTAATCCTCGTCGTCGCCCTCGGCCTGCGCGTCGCGACGCCAATAGGCCGTTACCAGGTGCCGGTCGCGGCCCAGGCCCCACTCCTTGCGCACGATCTTGCGGATCTCGCGGAAGTCGGTGAACTCGCATCCGGCCCAGACGTAGAGGCTATCGGCAAGCGCCATGTGGCTGCGCTCGCGCAGGGCGGCCGCCAGCAGGCCGGCGGTGCCGGCCGCGCGGTCGTGCCGGTAAAGCCAGGTGATTTCGATGTTGTCGCCTTGCGCCAGCGCGATGCGGTCGTCCGGGCCATCGACCTCGATGAGCGCCTCGACGCGGGTTGACGGCCGCAGTTCCTCCAGAATCCGGCCAATTGCCGGCAGCGCTGTGTCGTCGCCGACCAGCAGCAGGGTCGGCGCCGTCGGCGTCTCGCCGCCGCTTGGCCCGATCATGCCGATGACGTCTCCCGCCACCGCGTTCTGCGCGAATGTGGCGGCGGGCGTGTCATAGCCGGGGTGCAGCACGAAATCGACATCGAGCCAACCGCTTGTCGGATCCACCGCCCGGATCGTGTAGATGCGCACGGTGAGCGCATCCTCACCGGCAGGCCACACAAGCAGGCCGTCGGCGCCCATCGAGGGCCAAACGGGCGGCCTGCCCCGCGGCGGCAGCAGCAGCCGGATGTGCAGGCCGCCATGAGTAAACCGGCCAAGATCATCGCCTGCAAAGCGCAGGCGCTGCATATGCGGAGAAATCCGCGTTGACGACACAACCGTGATTTCGCGGAAGAAGAGTGGGGTGCCGGTGTCGCTGCCGTCGCCTTGCCAGCGCAGTCCGCTCGTCGTTCCAAGGTGCTGCGCGACGTGGCCGGCGACCGTCATCTTCATGTAGGACAGGCAGGTTTCGTCTACGGCCGAGACGCGGATCAGCATGGAGTCGCCCTCGAGTGCCGCGCTCAGCGAACCGTAGTACAGGCGAAGTTCCCATCGATCGGCAACACCGGTCTCGACCTCGAATTCGCTGTGCTCGGTGCGCAGCCGGTCCATCACCGACCTGATCGCCGCATCGCTGATCCGGGTTTGCGCTCGCAGTTGGTCCATCGTTCGCGTCTTTCGAAACGGTTTGAAGCAATCGGCCGCAGGAGGGCCGCGCCGGCAGCGGCATGCCATAGACGTTCCGAAGTTTCCACAGAAACTTGAATACATAGGTCATCTTATATATTGAACCGCTACGTCCCGTTGGCGGCCAGGTCCGGCCTCGGCCTGTTGGAAGGGCACGCACGTCGGCGACGACGTCAGACGGAACGTGGCCCGGCACGCGCCCGACTGTCGGCATGGCTTTCGGTACGGCTTGCCTCCGGCTGGCCGCTCCTGTATGAAAACCGCCATGAACACGCGCGCCACCACCGCTTCCCGTCAGACCGGCTTTGCCGGCGAGACCGTGCGCGCGCTTGCCTCGACGCTGCTTCTTCTCGGCCTTATCGGCGATCGCCGGGTTCGCTGAAGGAGCGCCCGGCGGTCGAGCCGCCGCGCAAGCGCATGCTCCTTGGCAGTCACATCAAGCGAACGAAAAACTGGTAAAGGCGCCACTCGCCACCCATCCGCCTGAAGGCGGATTCGAGGGTCGCCGGGAGAAACGACGATGAACGCACGAGAAGAAATCCGCGTAAGCGAGGCCCCGGCGGGCCAGCAGAACGGCGGCATGCCGGACGCCGCCCGCAAGTACCAACCCTACCCAATCGTCGGCCTCACCGACCGGACCTGGCCCTCGAAAGTGATCGACAAGACGCCAATCTGGTGCTCGGTCGACCTGCGCGACGGCAACCAGGCGCTGATCGACCCGATGGGCCACGAACGCAAGGCGCGCATGTTCGCGCTGCTGCTCGACATGGGTTTCAAGGAGATCGAGATCGGTTTCCCTTCGGCCTCGCAGACCGATTTCGACTTCGCCCGCTGGTGCATCGAAGAGGGCAGCGTACCGGCCGACGTTTCGCTGCAGGTGCTGGTGCAGTGCCGGCCCGAACTGATCACCCGCACCTTCGAAGCGCTCAGAGGCGCCACCAACCCGATCGTGCATTTCTACAATTCGACCAGCGAGTTGCAGCGCCGCGTCGTCTTCGAGAAGGACGTTGCCGGCATCAAGCGCATCGCCACCGATGCCGCCAAGATGATCACCGACATGGCAGCGAGTTCCGGCGGCGGCTACCGTTTCGAATACTCGCCCGAAAGCTTCACCGGCACCGAGCTCGAAGTCGCGCTGGAGATCTGCAACGCGGTCACCGAGATCGTGAAGCCGACGCCTGACAACAAACTCATCATCAACCTGCCGTCGACCGTCGAGATGTCGACGCCCAATATCTATGCCGACCGCATCGAGTGGATGTGCCGCAATCTCGACAGGCGCGAGAACCTGATCATTTCGCTGCACCCGCATAATGACCGTGGCACCGGCGTCGCCACCACCGAGCTCGGCCTGATGGCCGGCGCCGATCGCGTCGAAGGCACGCTGTTCGGCAATGGCGAGCGCACCGGCAATGTCGACATCGTCACGCTGGCGCTCAACATGTACACGCAAGGCGTCGATCCGAAGCTGGACTGCTCCGACATCAACCGGATGAAGGATGTCTACGAATATTCGAACCAGCTGAAGATTCCCGAGCGCCATCCCTATGTGGGCGAACTCGTCTACACCGCCTTTTCCGGCTCGCACCAGGATGCCATCAACAAGGGTATGAAGGCGCTGAAGAAGGCCAACACGCCAGTGTGGGAGGTTCCCTATCTGCCGATTGACCCGGCCGACGTCGGCCGCAGCTACGAAGCCATCATCCGCATCAACTCGCAGTCCGGCAAGGGCGGCATCGCCTATGTGCTGCAGGCGGATTACGGGCTCAACCTGCCGCGCAACCTGCAGATCGAGTTTAGCCAGGCAATCCAGGCGATCACCGATGCCGAAGGCAAGGAAGTGCCGGCCAGGCGCATCTATGAGCGCTTCCTCGATACCTATGTCGACCAGCCGGGCGCCAGGCTGAAATTCCTCGATCACCACACCTATCCGGACACCGAGGTAAAGGGCCGGCGCGTTGTCGAGGCGGTCATTATCGACGACGGCAAGGAGATGACGATATCAGGCACAGGCACAGGCCCGATCGACGGCTTCGTCGATGCGCTGTCGCGCCATGTCGGCGTCGATATGTCGGTGCTCGACTATTCCGAGCACTCGATGCAGCGCGGTTCGAACGCCTCGGCCATTTCCTATGTCGAGATGGAACATCCTGACGGCAAGCTGTTCGGCGCAGGCATCAACACCAACATCGTCGCTGCCTCGCTGGAGGCCGTGGTGTCCGCCGCCAACCGGATTATCGGCAAAAGAGCCGGTTGATACAGGCCTGGAACGAATTCGGGACCATCGTCGTTTAGCGATTGGTCCCGACTTTTGTGTCATTAACCACCGGGAAATTATCCGGTGTGGTACGCGATCGCATAATACGTGTATGCTTGTACGGTGGTGCGGCAACGATATGATCGCGCCTCAACCTGTGCCGACTTCGAGAGGATCGACACTTGCAGCATGCCACGCCTGCCGCCCCCGCAGTGCGCGAGACACTGGAGCGACTGCTTGCCAGCGAAACGTTCGGGAGATCCGAGCGCGCGCGCAAATTGCTTCGCTATCTCGTCGAGCGCGAGCAGGCCGGGGAAGCCGACAGGCTCAAGGGCTTTTCCATCGCCATGGATGTTTTCGGCAAGGACGGCGATTTCGATCCGTCCACCGATGCCGTCGTGCGGGTGCAGGCGGGCCGCCTGCGCGAACTGCTGCAACATTATTTCGCCAATGAAGGCATTGCCGAGCCGGTCCGCATAGCCATTCCGCGCGGCGGTTACGTCCCGGCCTACGAACTCAATGCCATCCGCCTGCCGCAAGCAGCGGAAGCCGCCAGTCACGCAGAGCCGACAGCCAGCCTGCCCGAACAGTCCGGTGCCGCCGATGATGCCGCACCCATGGCGGCCTTGCTCGGCCAGGTTCCTGCGGCGGGCCTCTCGGTGACGCGCCATCTCAGGTTCTTCTGGATCGCGATCGCCGTGGTTATCGCCATGTTGGGCGTTCTGATCCTGCGCCAGGGCGGCGGTGCCTTGCTGGCGGGAGGCGACATCCCGGCAACGTCCGAGACCGCCGGCGAAACCGGCAGCATCACGCCGTCGCCCATGGTCGAAGCGCTGCCGCTCGTCTACATCGCCCTCAGGGCCAACACTCCCAATGCCAGTCGCGTCGCCGCATCGCTGCGTGCCGGCCTGAGCGGCTTTGATACGATCGACTTCATCGGTCGCAACACCGACAAAGCCGATCCGGTCGCCGATGCGACGAGTTTCATTTTCGATATCCTGCCTGGACCAGACGCGGGCGACGTTACCATCGAACTGCAAAGCTTGGCGTCCGGACGGGTGCTGTTGTCGCGCAACCTGACCGCCGCCGACAGCGCACCAACCGTAGTCGAGGATCGCATATCCGGCATTCTCAGTGCGGCACTTCCCGCTTCTGGCACCATCTACAATTACATCGAGCAGTCCGGCGCGGAGACCGGCCTGACGCAGTGCCTGCTGCTCAACGACAAATACTATCTCGACCAGAACGCCAGGACTCACGAGACCGCCTATCGTTGCCTCGAAGCCCTTGCCAACAGTGGCGCGAAATCGTCACTGGTTTATTCGGAACTCGCCTCATTGCATTTGGAGGCTGTGACCGACCACTACGCCTATCCGCCGGACGCAACGATCGAGAAGGCGATGACGTTTGCCCATCGCGCCGTGCAGATGGGGCCGACCAGCCCGTACGCACATCGCTCCTACGGCTACATCAATTCGCGCCTCGGCAATGCCGACGAGGCCCTGCGATGGATGCGGAAGGCCCATGATCTTAACCCCTACGATCTCGCCATGGCCGCCGCCTATGGCTACGGGCTGGTTTTCGCCGGCCGGTACGCCGAAGGAACACCTCTTCTGGCGCATGCCGTGGATGCCTCGAGCGGCCACCCGACCTGGTGGGACTTTGGGCTTTTCGCCGGAGAATTAATGCTGGGCGATACCAGCAAGGCAGCGATAGCCAGCAGCGCTCTGAGAACCACTGCGGCGAAATCGCACTATCTCGCCGCCCGTCTGATCGGCGCCAAGATCGCCGGTCGGGACAACCAGGCACGCAGGCTGCTTGATGAGCTGATAACCGAATTTCCGAAATTCGCCGCCAATCCGCGCGCAACCTTCATCGACAGAAAATATCCCGCCGATCTGACCGAGCGGCTGGTCGACGCCTTGCGTGCCGCCGGGCTCTTCAACGCGAGCTAGATGTGAGCCATTCCAGGGCAGCTAGTGCCGGGTTCCCTTCCGGAGTTGCGTGAAAATGAGGACTTCAAGCGGACAGCGAGTCCATCGAATAATGAAAGGCCCAAAAGCGTTTCGCGTCGAAACGGATTCATGCGACACGCCTTAGGTCTTTTTGCTCGTGCGTGTCGTTCGCCCAAATCGAGGTCGCTTTTGGGAGCGGCATCCACCAGCAGCCGGCTCGCTGTTCGGCCAATCGCCTAATCGCGAAAATTTTACTGGCGAACGCTCTGGACTAGGAGCAATTCAGCCACATTTCCATCGCGCCTTCTCGAATAAAGCCTCAATCTTTCATGACTTCATCACTTTATGCCGACGAACGGGGTGTGGGTTCGAAGACCATCGTCCTGCTGCATGGTTTTGGCGGCAGCCACGATGTCTGGCGCGAGGTGATCTCCTTGCTGCCGCCTTCCGTACGCACATTGGCCTATGATCTGCCGGGACACGGCCTGTCGCTCGACTTTCCGTCGGCCGGACCGGCCAAGGTCGCGGCAAACGCCATCCTTGCCGACCTCTCCGCACGCGCGATCAAGCGCGTCCACCTCGTCGGCCATTCGATGGGCGGCGCGGTTGCAGCGCTGATGGCGTTGGCGGAGCCGGCAAAAGTCGCCTCGCTGACGCTCCTGGCGCCGGGCGGTTTTGGCCCCGAAATCAATGGACCGTTGTTGCGCCGCTTTGCCCGCGCGCAGGACCTGGCCGAAGTCCAGGCCTGCCTCGCCGAAATGTCCGGCCCTCGAGCCGCGCCCTCGCGTCGCATGGCCGAATTGCTGTGCGAAATGCGCGGCCGCCCCGGACAAACCGAAAAGCTCGTCGAGATCGCGGCCGCCATGACCAGGAGCGATCGACAGGGCGTCATCCCGCGCGAGCGGCTCGATGCGCTGAACATGCCGGTGATGGTGGCGTGGGGATCGGATGACGCCGTTCTACCCTTTACCCAAGTGGATGACCCACCGGAGCGCTTCCATGTGCACCATGTGCTGGAGGCCGGCCATATGCTGGCCGAGGAAGCGCCCGACCTGATCGCCGAGATCATTCGCCGCAACAGCAATCGCCGCGTCGGGCCGCAACGGGTGAAACTGTCCGCCGCGGCCAGCTGACTTCTTCCGTCTGCGCCGCCAACGGCGACCCTTGATGCATTGATCTCGCCAGTGCATTTTGCCGGCGGCTGTGTTAACTCCATGTTAACCAAACCCGCGAGGCCACGCCCATGAAGGATGCAGGCGAAAAGATCATCGACCCGTCGAGAAAATTGTCCGATGCCATTCGCGATGTAAAGAATGCCTTTGCCGATCGCGACGACGTCGTCGTCGACATGCGCGAGGCGCATCGCATGCGGCTCGACCTTCTTGCCACCGAACTCGCGCCCGTTTTTGCCGACGTTCCCGCCGACATGGACAGTTTCGACTTCGTCGTCTCGTCCGGTCTGCAGCCGCGCCTGTGGATCGACGCCGTCAGCCATGTCGCCATGGGGCGCGACCGCCGCACCTACCGTTTCCTGAAGGACACCCGCATCGGCCGTGTGGTGCTGGCCGAATCGAGCGAGATGAAGCCGGTTGCCGATTCCGTGACGCGCTATGTCGCCGAGCGGATCGTCGAACGTCAGAGAATGATGGAGGGTGGCGTCGAGGCTGCCGTTCCCGGGATGAAGCGGCACGTGGTGCCGGAAGCCGAGCCGCCTTTGCGATCGCCACCGCGCAGCAAGGGCTGGTCGGCCGTCCTGTCCGGCCTTGGCCTGATCGCCGCAGGCGCGCTGGTGGGACTGGCGGTTTCGATCGTGCTGTTCTGGGACCGTATCGTGGCGCTGGGGCTCAGCTTGCGGCCATAGCCGGTTGCGCCCCGAGCTCGAGCGTCTGCAGATCCGAAGGTGGTATCGCCGGCCCCGTCAAGCCGCGCCGCGTCAGGCGGATGCGCCAATCGCCTTTTTCACCGTCTATGTCGAACAGATTGTACTGCGCCGCCGGAGGCTTGCCGCCGGGAGCCTGGCCGGCCGCGGCGACGCCAACCACCGGGACCTTGGAGTCGCGCGGGCCGATCTGAAACAGCGACGGCAGATGTGAATGGCCATGCAGGACGAGCTCGGCACCGTGCCGGCGAATGATTTTGTGGAAGCGGGCGATGCCGAACAGCCGCTTGTGCTGCGGGACGGCGCCCCGCACCGGCGGATGATGGATCATGATCGCACGGAACAATCCTTGCTTCGCCGTCGCATCGAGTATTTTGCGCAGCCGCTCGGCCTGGCCTTCCATGAAGAAGCCGTTGGCCATGAAGGGTGCCGTGGCACGCGCCGTGGTGATGCCGATCAACGCGACATTGCCGCGCACGCGCAGATAGGGAAACGAATTGCGATCGACCGGACTGTTGACGCCGTCGCCCGTCATCCATGCCGCCCAGGACCGGCACACCTTGTCGAAGGCGCCAGGCACATAGGCGTCATGATTTCCCGGCACCACCGACACGTCATGCGGCGAGCCGAGCGTCTCCAGCCAGTGCTTGGCCATCTCGATCTCGCCATCGAGCGCCAGGTTGACGAGATCCCCGGTAACCGCGAGGTGATCGGGCGCGCTGGCCTTGATATCGGCCACGATGGTGTCGATCACCGCATCGTGCATGTGCCGGCGGCGGTTGCGCTGCCAGTTGACGTAGCCCAGCACCCGCTTGGAGGCGAGATCGCGATAGGTTACTTCAGGGAGTGGCCCCAAATGGATATCGGAAATATGTGCGAGCCTGAACATTTCTCTTTCATAGGCGACGCGCACGCGGCTTTCCACCCACGGTTTCGCGACTGATGACGACCGATCCCGAGAGCACTTTGCGCCAGACCGGCTGGCCGGGGCTGCGAGCCAGGCTGTTCCATCTCTACTTTGTGCTGCGGCGGCCAATGACGCTTGGCGTGCGCGGGCTCATCCACGAAACGGCATCCAACTCCCTCTTCCTCATCCGCCACACCTATGTGCCGGGCTGGCAGCTTCCCGGTGGCGGAGTCGAGATCGGCGAGACGATGGCCGAAGCGCTGGCGCGCGAACTGGCGGAAGAGGGCAATATCACGCTGACCGCTCCGCCGGTGCTGCGCTCGATGCATTTCAACCGCCGCGCCAGCCGCCGCGACCATGTCGGCCTGTACCTGATCGAAAAATTCAGCCAGACAGCCCCGAAACTGCCGGACCGCGAGATCGCCGAGGCCGGTTTCTTTCCGCTCGACCGTTTGCCCCAGGGCACGACGCCGGCAACGCTGCGGCGCATCGCCGAGGTTTTTGGCGGGAAGCCGCCATCACCCTATTGGTAGTTCAGGCAGCCGCCTTGGCGAACCGTGCCCTGTCATGCCCCGCGCCGTAGTTAATTTCCGGCCCCACAGGCACTATACGCATCGGGTTGATCGTTTCGTGGCTGCCGTAATAGTGCGACTTGATATGATGGAGGTTCACCGTGCCGGCTACGCCGGGCACCTGGTAAAGATCGCGCAGATAGTTCGACAGGTTGGGATAGTCGGCGATGCGGCGCCGATTGCATTTGAAATGGCCGACATAGACCGGGTCGAAGCGCACCAGCGTGGTGAACAGCCGCCAGTCGGCTTCGGTGATCCGCTCGCCGACGAGATAGCGCTGATTCGACAGCCGATGCTCCAGCGTGTCGAGCGCGGCGAACAACTCCCCGAACGCTTGCTCGTAGGCGGCCTGCGTGGTGGCGAAGCCAGCGCGATAGACGCCGTTGTTGATGGCGGGATAGACCAGCGCATTGACCGCGTCGATCTCGCCGCGTAGCGCCTGCGGATAGAAGTCGAGGTTGGCGTCACCCCAAGCGTCGAAAACTGAATTCAGCATCCGGATGATTTCGGAGGATTCGTTGGAGACGATGGTCTCATCCCTTTTATCCCACAGCACCGGCACCGTGACCCGGCCGGAATAGTTAGGGTCGGCCCTGGTGTAGATCTGGTGCAGGAAGTCCAGGCTATAGAGCGTGTCACCTGTGGCTCCGTCCTGCGCCAGGAACGTCCAGCCATCGGCGCCCATGAAATGATGGACGACCGACACGGAGATGATGCCTTCAAGCTTCTTCAGCGCCCGGAAGATCAGCGTTCGGTGCGCCCAGGGACAGGCAAGCGAGACATAGAGGTGATAGCGACCGGGCTCCGCCTTGAAGCCGCGGCCGCGGCCGCGGCCTTCGGCAGGCGCCCCGTCACGAGTGATCCAGTCGCGCCATTGCGACTGCGCCCGCACGAATTTGCCGCCGCTGCCTTTGGTGTCGTACCAGCGGTCCTGCCATTTGCCTTCGACCAGCAATCCCATCGCTTGTCCTTTCCTGTCTAGAACATCATGTAGGGCTCCAAGTCGTTGCATGGAATCGCCGGGCGCTGAACAGATCGTCAAGCACGTCGCGGCGCCCGTTGCTCTCTACCTGCAAAACCGCCGATTGCAGCGGCGGGAAATTGATGCTAGCGGACACTCCGCATGTTCGATTTTGCTTTGATCCGGTTCG
Source organism: Mesorhizobium sp. B2-6-4 (assembly GCF_006441495.1). Taxonomy (NCBI): domain Bacteria; kingdom Pseudomonadati; phylum Pseudomonadota; class Alphaproteobacteria; order Hyphomicrobiales; family Phyllobacteriaceae; genus Mesorhizobium; species Mesorhizobium sp. B2-6-4. The sequence continues at coordinate 52,149 of NZ_VFUE01000007.1, read as the reverse complement.
ACCGACGACGAAAGGGCGCCCACGCTTGATAAAGCGCTGATTGGCGAATGCTGCCGTTTGCAGCAAACCTTTCCTCCTGTACCGGAACGCAAAGACCATGAGCCTTGCCGACGTAGAATACCTGCCGGAAACTCCGGCGCACGACCCTCAGATCGAAGCCATCAATGACGAAGCCTTCGGGCCCGGCCGTTTTGTGCTGGCCGCCTACAAGATCCGCGAGGCCGGCGGGCATGAACGCGCGCTGTCCTTCGTCGCCATGGACGGCGATCTCGTGGTCGCATCAGTTCGCATGACCCGCATCGCCGCAGGCGCCGGACGCGCGCTGATGCTCGGGCCGCTCGCGGTGCGGCCAGCCTTCAAGAATCTCGGCATCGGCCGCCGGCTGGTGGCGATCGCGCTGGAAGCGGCCGCCAAGGCCCGAGCGCCCGCCGTCATGCTGGTCGGCGACGAGCCCTATTATGGACCGCTCGGCTTCAAGCGTATCCCGCGCGGCCAGATATCGATGCCACGCCCCGTCGATCTCGACAGGCTGCTGTCGCACGAGATCATGCCGGGCGCGGTTGCAAGGCTCACGGGCGAGGTCTGCCATGCCGACCAGGCCAGGGTCGCCGAGCACTTTGCCGCGATGGCTTGACCATTCGCGCCGATTGCGCGCCTGATCCACGCCTGACTCTCATGTGAAAGGATGACGCCATGAATCCAAACGGCGAGGTCGCGGTTGTTACCGGCGGCGGCTCCGGCCTTGGCGAGGCGACGGCGCGCGCGCTGGCCGCCAGGGGCGCCCGCGTCGCCATCTTGGATGTCGGCGTCGATCGGGCGGCCAAGGTGGCGGCCGAGATCGGCGGCATCGCCGTCCAATGCGATGTCGGCAGCGCCGACAGCGGTGTTGCCGCGCTTGCCGAGGTCGCGGCCAAGCTGGGCGAACCGCGCATCCTGGTCAATTGCGCCGGCATTGCCATCGGCGTGAAGACGATCGGCAAGGATGGTCCCCATCCGCTCGATCAGTACCGCAAGGTGATCGAAGTCAATCTGATCGGCACTTTCAACATGATCCGCCTCGTCGCCGACGGCGCCGCAAAGCTCGACCCGCTGCAGGGCGGCGAGCGCGGCGTCGTCGTCAACACCGCATCCGTCGCCGCCTATGACGGCCAGATCGGCCAGGCCGCGTATTCGGCATCAAAGGGCGGGGTCGTCGGCATGACGCTGCCGGTGGCGCGCGATCTTGCCCGTTCCGGCATCCGGGTCTGCACCATCGCACCCGGCATATTCAGGACGCCGATGATGGCCGGCATGCCGCAGGAGGTGCAGGATTCGCTGGGCGCCGCGGTGCCCTTCCCCTCGCGCCTCGGCGAGCCGTCGGAATATGCGGCCCTTGCCTTGCACATCATCGAGAACCAGATGCTCAACGGCGAGACCATTCGTCTCGATGGCGCCATTCGCATGGCTCCGAAGTAGCACTTGCCAGCCTGGCGCCATCGTCTGATAAGTGGAATAGCCAAATCAACTTAGCAGGGCGAGCATTTTGGCCGATCGAACGAAGGACGTGATCCGCGAGACCGACGCCGAGGCGATCCGGCAGGCCAAGACACTCATGCGCCGCGCCCGCTTCGGCGCCTTGGCGGTGTTGGAGCCGCAAACGGGTTCGCCGCTGGCGAGTCGGGTCGGCGTCGCCACCGACATCGACGGCACGCCGCTGATCCTGGTGTCGCAGCTTTCGGCCCATACGCCCGCCATACTTGCGGACCCGCGCTGTTCGCTGCTGCTCGGCGAGCCGGGCAAGGGCGACCCGCTCGCGCATCCCCGGTTGACGCTGATCTGCCGGGCAGCGCGGATCGAGCGCGGATCGGACGCGCATGCACGCGCCGAACGCCGCTATCTCAACCACAATCCGAAGGCCAGCCTCTATGCCGGCCTCGGCGACTTTTCGATCTTTCGTCTCGAACCGCAGCGCGCCAGCCTGAACGGCGGCTTCGGCAAGGCCTACCTGCTTGATCGCACCGATCTCATCACCGACGGGCCGATCGTCGAGGAACTGGCGGCCAGCGAGCAATCCGCGATCGACCACATGAATGCGGACCATCTCGACGCCGTCGCCCTCTACGCGCATCATTTTGCCCGGGCATCCGGCGACGGCTGGGTCATCGCCGGGTTCGATGCCGACGGCATGGATCTGGCCTCTGGCGACGATGCCGGCAGGGTCTTCTTTCCGCAGCCCTTGGCCACAGCGCATGAGTTGAGGCACGTCTTGGTCGACATGGCCAAGAGCGGCCGGGCGGCAACGTCGCCAAATAACCGCACTTAAATTACGTTTGATCAAAAGCAACGCTTGAGATTTGAATGAAATGTTCTACCCTTTGGCTGTGGCGCTGACTCGTTGGCGACCATTCACAACTGAGTTTATGGATCCAGGCACCATTGCCCCCATGGTGCCTCGATGAGCAAAGAGCATGGGGGATCGATGATCTCGACAAAGCTAATCGCCAACGCTGGATCGGCGGCCGAATTTCTGATGCTGATGGGCAATGAAAAACGGCTTTTGATCATGAGTTATCTGATCGTCGGTGAAATGTCGGTGGGAGCCATCGCCGAGAAGGTGATGCTCAGCCAGTCCGCCCTGTCGCAGCATTTGGCAAAGTTGCGGGCGCTGGACCTTGTGGACACCCGCCGCGACCGCCAGATGATCTACTACTCCTGCAAATCCGACGCCGTGCGCGAACTGCTTGCCACGCTCGACGGCATTTTCGGCAGCGGCAAGGATGATCTGTCCCAGATGGCACAAAGGCTGCGCCGCGCCGGAACTTGAACGGCTGGTCGCGTAAACGTTTACGCCACCAGCGGCCTTCGGCAATGTGCGTCCATCCTGGGCGCGCAAATACACTTTGACACTGCATCCGCGCATCATGTTCTTGGCAACCGATTCCGATTGTCAGCCGAGGCTCAGATGACCCTTGTCCACATCGACGATCCGCGGGATCCGCGCGTCGCCGCCTATCTCGACATCCGCGAGCGTGACCTCGCCGGTCGACAGGGCCGCTTCATTGCCGAGGGCAAGGTCGTGCTCGACATGCTACTGTCGGCCGCGCGCTTCCGCGCCGAATCGGTGCTGGTTCTGGAGAACCGCTTGGCCGGCCTCCAAGAAATCCTGCACAAGGCGTCTCCTGACCTGCCGGTCTATGTCGCCGCCGGAGCTGTGATGGATGCCATTGCCGGGTTTCACCTGCATCGCGGCATTCTTGCCATTGGTCGCAAGGAGACGCCCCAGCCGGCCGAGGCCCTGCTGGACGGCTTGCCTGCCCGAGCATTGATCGTGGTGCTCGTCGGCATCGCCAATCATGACAACATGGGCTCGATTTTCCGCAACGCCGCCGCGTTCGGCGCCAATGCGATCCTTTTGGATGCGACCTGCTGCGATCCGCTCTATCGCAAGGCGATCCGCGTTTCGGTCGGCGCGGCCTTGAAGGTCCCGTTCGCCTCGTTCAGCGACACCGCGCGGTTCGCCGCGACGCTCGACCGGCGTGGCTTTACCCAATTTGCGCTGTCGCCGCGCGGGACATCAGACATACGCGATGCAAAGCCGGCCAAACGCCTGGCACTCTACCTCGGGACCGAGGGCCACGGCCTGCCCGAAAGCCTGCTCGCCCGTCTCAATACTGTTCGGATCAACATGTCGGAAGGCTTCGACAGCCTGAACGTCGCGGCGGCATCCGCCATCGCCCTGCATCATTTCTGCGCCGGCGGTGCCTGAATTCAATCTGCCGCAACCGCCTTCTGTAACGCCCGCACGCGGTCGGCAAGGCTGCGGCCGCCGCTGTTCGGACGCGCATCCTGCTGCGCCTCCAGCGCCTTGGCGATCGGCGACCCCGGCCCTTCGAGCTTGGCTGTCAAGTTGACGACTTCCGCCGCCAGGTCATTCATCTGTTCGCGCAACATGGAACTTGCGTGGCGTGTATCGCCCTGCGGGCCGGCGGCCTCGGCGGCGGACAGATCCGCCTTCAGCCGCTTGTTCTCGCGTGCCAGTGCCGTCAGTCTGGCCTCCAGCCGCTCACGGTCGGCGTCGAGCCTGGCGATCGCCGTTTCGACGTCGTCGCGCCTGTCCGCCTGTACCTGCCCGCCGATCAACCGCAAGGCCGAGGCGCCGTCCCCAGCCTTCGCTTTTTCGCGCTGCCGCGCCAGATCTTTCTCGCGGCGTTCGAGCTTCTCCTCTCGGTCGGCAAGCGCGGCGAGCAACCGTTCGACTTTCTTGTCCAGTTCGGCGGTTTTTTTCCTCTCGGCCTTCAGCGCCTCACGCGCGGCCTTGCTTTCGGCCGCGATCTCCTGGTTGCGCCTGTCCGCCTCCTTGCGCTGGCCGCGCAGCAGCGCGATATCGCTGGCGAGCTTCTGCAACTCGGATTCGCGCGCCACAAGTTCGATCTGGCGGCTGCTGGAGGAGAAGCTGGCGTCGTCATACATGCGTTCCAGCTTCTCAAGCTCAAGCGCGCGCTTCTCCAGTTTGCGTTCGGTCTCCTTGAGCCGCTCGGATAGCCGGTGCAGTTCATCCTCGCGCTGGTGCAGCGCCGCGTTCTTGGCGGCCAGTTCATCGAGCACCTGGTTCTTGTCCATGCGCTCCAGCGCCAGCCCCTTCAGGGCCTCGCGGCCGCGATTGATCTCGATGAGCTGCTCGGTCGATTTCTCGCGCAGCGCCTTGACGTTCATCTCGAGGCGGCGCGTCGCCATGGCGAACTCCGCCCGGATCCGGTCCTTGTCGGCCCCGATTTCGGCTTGCGTCAGCGGGATCGAGGCTTCGATGCGTTTGCGCGTCAGGGCGACCGCCCGCCGCCAGATGGCCGGAGCCACCATCAGCGCCAGAAAGCCGGCGCAGAGAAAGCCGAGAGCAAAGAACAGGACCGACTGAACCAAGTGACTATCCGTTATCGCGCGCCGACATGCAACAATACGAGGATCAAAAGCCGTCGCGACTTTTGACCGTTAATCTGTTGGCATGACGGAAATCCGGCGCTGCGGCAAGGGCTCGCCGCGGCGCATATGGGTCATCGGATCTGGATTCTCATCGAAAGCGTATACACATTCCGGTCGTGACCTCGGGTCAGAACGGATTCCACGTCGCCCGTTCGGTAAGCTTCAGGTAGCCGAGATTGACGCCGAGCCGGGCGCCGACGCCGGTGCGGATCGGCACCAGCAGCACATTGTTGTTCTTCAGCACGTTGAATCCGACGCCCGCCACCACATAGGCCGAGCCGGCGACGCCGCCATAGCGGTTGTAGAGATTGCCGACGTCATCGAGATTATAGACGAGCATCATCACCCGCGATCCCTCGCCGCCGAAATCCCAGCCCAGCGACGGGCCTTGCCAGAACACTTTGTGGTCGCCGGCATTCTTGGTGTAGAGCGTACCTTCGCCATAGGTCAGGCCGCCGATCAGCGCGCCGGATCCCTCCTCGCCAAGCAGATAGCCATTGGGCAAGCCATAGGAAGCAAAAATCTTCTCCACGACTGTGGCAAGGCCGCCCGATGTCGCGCCGAAGAACTTGTGACCGGAATCGACAATCTCCTGAGCGGTGTACTCCTGGGCCCGCAGGGCCGATGTCGAGAAGACGAGAACGCCCAGGAGCGTGATCGCCATTGAGAGGACACGGAGAAAACTCCGGCCGTAGAATCGGGAAAACATGCTTCCAATCTCCGTCAGGGAGCACTTTCGCCGACGCCTCGCACCCCGTACGGCTCTTTAGGCGGCCGTTAAGGATGGCTGTTAGGGGCAAACTATGCCGTAATCCTTTTTCAACCATTAAACTCGCACATGAAGATGGCGGTTCGAAGGCTGTTGGGGTCGTTCATACAGGCAAGCAGCCTGCGTGAACGCGCCATAGGCCCCAACGGCGATTTTGGGTTTGTTGCTGCACGCACGGGCGCTGTGTATTCAGAAAGCTCGGGAAGAGAGCGTGATTCGCGTGGGCAGGCGTCGATCGATCGCGCGGCCATGATTTATGGGATTTTTGCAGGGATTTTCGCCGATGTCCGATCTTTTCACCCTTTCCGCACCCGATCTGGCGGCACTTTTGTGCAGCCGGGTCTGCCACGACATCATCTCGCCTGTTGGCGCGATCAACAACGGGCTTGAACTGCTCGATGAAGGCGGCGCCGACGAGGACGCCATGAAGCTGATCCGCCAGAGCGCCCGCAACGCCTCGGCGCGCCTGCAGTTCGCCCGCATCGCCTTCGGCGCGGCGGGTTCCGCCGGCATGCAGATCGACACCGGCGATGCGGAAGCCGTCGCTATCGCCTTCCTCAAGAACGAGAAGCCGGAACTCACCTGGAATGGAAGCCGTGCACTGTTGCCCAAGAACAAGGTCAAGCTGCTGCTCAACCTGATCCTGGTCGCCAACGCTGCCATTCCACGTGGCGGCAAGCTTTCGGTGACGCTGGAGAATCTCGAGACCGAGCCTCGCTTCGCGCTTTCGGCGAGCGGCCCCATGTTGCGGGTGCCGCCGAAATTCCTCGAACTGCATTCCGGCCACAAGCCGGAAGAACCGATCGACGCGCATTCGGTGCAGCCTTACTATACGCTGCTTCTGGCGCGGGAGGCCAACATGACGATATCGATCCATGCGACCGCGGAAGAGATCGTGCTTTCGGCGGCCTGAGATCCGCGCAGACCAGCAGCAAAGTATTTCAGCGCTGTAATATTGGTTGAATGGACCTGCGGACGAAAGATGAACTTCGTCTGACAGCGCGGGTCAAAGCATCTGCAAGAAAAACCTTGCAAACCGGCATCTTTGCAAAAATTTTACCTAATGGCTTTTCGGCTTCTTTACCAGATCGGCCTATGCTGTGCCGCAGATACCCCGACGCGACCGGATTGCCACAAGGCAAAGAGGACCCGGAAATGAAACGCTGCATGTTCGTCGACGATTCTAGCGTCATCAGGAAAGTTGCGAAGCGCATCCTGGGCGGTTCCGACATGATGGTCATCGAAGCCGCCAGCGGGCTTGACGCGCTGGAGATGTGCGCCGCCGATATGCCTGATATCATCGTCGTCGACGGTGCACTGCCGGATGTACAGGCGGTCGACCTGATCCGGCGCGTGCGCGCCATGGAAAGCCCGACCAAGCCGCAGATCCTGATCTCGCTGGTCGAACTGGACATCGCCTCGATCATGCGAGCCAAACGCGCCGGCGCCCAAGGCTATCTGTTGAAGCCGTTCAACCGCCCGCAGCTACTCGAGCGCTTTCGCACCCTGAAGATCGCTGCCTGATCCGTCGGATCGCGGTTACCACCGGTCTATGACGCAAAAACCCGGCTGCCGCCGGGTTTTTGTCTGGAATTTCGATCGGCCGTCGCTCAGGCGCTGACGCGGATGTCTTCAGGTTCGCGCAGCACATAGCCGCGGCCCCAGACCGTCTCGATATAATTCTGGCCGCCGGACGCAGCATCGAGCTTCTTGCGCAGCTTGCAGATGAAGACGTCGATGATCTTCAGTTCCGGCTCGTCCATGCCGCCATAGAGGTGGTTGAGGAACATTTCCTTGGTGAGCGTGGTGCCCTTGCGCAGCGAGAGCAGCTCCAGCATCTGGTATTCCTTGCCGGTAAGGTGCACGCGCTGACCGCCGACTTCGACGGTCTTGGCATCGAGATTGACCACCAGGTCGCCGGTGGTGATGACCGATTGGGCATGTCCCTTCGAACGGCGCACGATGGCATGGATGCGCGCCACCAGCTCGTCCTTGTGGAACGGCTTGGTCATGTAATCGTCTGCGCCGAAGCCGAGGCCGCGCACCTTGTCCTCGATGCCAGCCATGCCGGAAAGGATGAGGATCGGCGTCTTCACCTTGGAAAGACGAAGCGTTCTCAAGACCTCATAGCCGGACATATCGGGTAGGTTGAGGTCGAGAAGGATGATGTCGTAGTCGTAGAGCTTGCCTAGATCGACACCCTCTTCGCCGAGGTCGGTCGTATAGACGTTGAAGCTTTCCGATTTCAGCATCAGCTCGATGCTTTGTGCGGTTGCACTGTCATCTTCTATCAGCAGAACACGCATTTCATTCCCCTTTTCTGCTGCCGGACCATCTTGCGACCCATCCGGGACCGGAGCAGTGATTGCCTGGTGCAGAGGCTGCCATGGAATGGTTAACAAAACCTAATTCCGCGTCGATGACGGTACCAGATTTTTTAACCACTTTCTACACCCTCTTGAATTTAATAACGAATCACAGGGCCAAACCGCTAATGCAACACATTAAAAACCTGGACTAAGTGACTCCAGGGACTCATCGACATCGCTTCCATGTCGCCAGCCGGATTTTTACCCGGCCTTAAGTCCTGACCCGTATGATTAACAATGCCCGTAAACGAATGGTTACCGTCGGCAAAAAACTTTAGGGTTTTGTTTCCCATAGTGCGGGGAAAGCCGGTGGACACGGGCAGCGCTTGGGCCTTTCCAAGTGGTTTGGACGATATGTGCAGGTGTGCGTTTCCGGGAGTACCGAATCATGAAGTCACGTGAAAACCTCGTTCGGCTGAAACAGTTTCAGGTGAATGAGAAGCGGCGGCAGCTGCTGCAGCTCGACATGATGATCGCCGAATTCGAACGCATGGCCGCCGAGCTGGAGCTTCAGATCAGCGCCGAGGAAAAGAAGGCCGGTATCACCGACATCAATCATTTCGCCTATCCGACCTTCGCCAAGGCGGCCCGTTTGCGCCGCGACAACCTCAGAAATTCGCAAGGCGACCTCGCCCAGCAGCGAAGCGCCGCCGAATCATTACTCGGCGAAGCTGAAGCGGAGCTTTCCAAGGCGGAAATGCTCGAATCGCGCGACACCAAGATTCGCGAGGCCGAAACTGGCGGTCGTAGCGCGATGATCGGCTGAACCGCCCGATATCCGCGTCTTTGAGCACGTCCAAGCGGGCGCGCAACGCATTGGGCGAGCGCTAAACGGCCCACTCCCCTTCATTCACGGCCGCAGCTCGCGCCCGGGCCTCCTTGATGTCGGGAACGTGTTGTTCCGACCAGGATCTGATCTGGTTGAGCAATCCCGCCAGATTCTGGCCAAGTTCGGTCAATTCATATTCGACCCGAGGCGGGACGACCGCGAACACCTCGCGCCGCACCAGGCCGTCGCGCTCGAGCACGCGCAACGTCTGCGTCAGCATCTTCGGCGTAATGCCTTCGAGCTTGCGGGCAAGCTCGCCATTGCGCTGCCGGCCTTGGCGCAGCGCACAAACAACCAGGTAAACCCACTTGCTGGCCAGCGTCTCCAGCACAGTGTGCGAGGGACAGGTCCGCCGGAACGCATCAAAGCCGTAGGGGGAGTCGAGATCACTATCCATACGGTGCCTATATATCAAAAAGGTATATACTGGACAAGAGACTATTACTCTCCAAATGATAGTGGGACCGGTCAATCAGGAGAAATCTTATGCGTGCCATTATCCAGAATTCCGTCGGCGGACCCGATGTCCTTGTCATCGCCGAGCGCCCGGCGCCCTCGCCCAACGCCGGCGAAGTGCTGGTCCGCATCAAGGCGGCCGGGATCAATCCGGTCGATGGCGCCGTGCGCGCCGGCTATTACCCGCTGCTCGGCGAACCACCCTTCATCCTCGGCTGGGACCTTTCGGGAACCGTCGAGGCGCTGGGGCCTGGTGTCAGCGGCCTGAATCCAGGTGACGCGGTGTTCGGCATGCCGCGCTTCCCAAAGCAGGCGGCAGCCTATGCCGAACTGGCCGCGGTGCCCGCCGATGAAATCGCGCGCAAGCCCGCGCACGCCGATTACGTCCAGGCAGGCGCATTGCCGCTGGCCGGCCTCACCGCCTGGCAAGGCCTCGTGCGTCATGGCGCGATAAAAGCCGGCCAGCGCGTGCTGGTCCACGCCGGGGCCGGCGGCGTCGGCCATCTGGCGGTGCAGGTCGCCAAGGCGGGCGGCGCCTGGGTTGCCGCCACCGCCAGCACGGAAAAATTGGATTTCGTCCACAAGCTCGGCGCCGACGAGGTCATCGACTACACCAAGGATGATTTTACCGACAAGGCGAAGGACATCGACCTGGTGCTCGAGACGGTGGGCGGCGAGCACGCCCATCAATCGTTGAAGGTGCTCAGGGACGGCGGCGTGCTGGTGTCACTGCTCGACATCAGTGACAAGACCAGGGCGGATGCCAAGGCGCGAAGCATCCGCGTCGAACGCATGTCCGTTGTTCCCGACCGCGAAGGCCTGCTGGAACTTGGCAGGCTCGTCGATGCGGGAAAGCTTACCGTGCATGTGGCAAAGACCTTCCCGCTAGAACAGGCCGGCGCCGCGCACGCTTTCCTCGCCAGCAAGCCGGTCGGCAAGGTGGTGCTGACGGTCTGAAACGCGCAAATGCTGTCAAGAAACCAAAAGGGCGCGAACTTCGCGCCCTTTTGCAGATTCTTGAGCGTCAGTGCCGGTATTGCTGGATGCGCGTCGTGCGCAGCCCGGCGAGGCCGTATTCGTCGATCGAGGCCTGCCAGGACAGGAACTCCTCGGTGGTCAGCTTGTAGCGCTGGCATGCCTCCTCGAGGCTCAAAAGCCCGCCGCGCACCGCTGCAACCACTTCCGCCTTGCGCCGGATAACCCAGCGACGTGTATTCGTCGGCGGCAGATCGGCAATTGTGAGAGGGCTGCCGTCAGGCCCGATAACATATTTGACTCGCGGTCTAACCAGATCGGTCATCGTACTCTCTACAAAAAACTCAAAGACCCAATCCCCACCACGTTACCGCCACAGCTTTAAAAATTGCCTAAGCAGACCCTAACAGCTAGGTAATGATCATGAACGCCGCGTTAGTCTTTTCGCAAACATTTGAAATATCTGCCGGGAAGTTCCGGATTCGCTCGAAAAATCTGCGCGGTCACCGGGCCGGCAGTTGCCCGCCGATCGGTTCCCGCAAGCTGGCGCAGCCGCCAAGCTTGACCTATATTCGCGTCATTGGCATGCAAGCGCCGCGCAGAACGAAAGAACCATGAACAGCCTCGATCTTCCCGGACGTCCCGAAAACACCCGTATCGTCGTCGCCATGTCGGGCGGCGTCGATTCGTCCGTCGTCGCGGGTCTCTTGAAGCGCGAGGGTTATGATGTCGTCGGCGTCACCTTGCAGCTTTACGATCATGGCGCCGCGACGCACCGGGCCGGGTCCTGCTGTGCCGGGCAGGATATCGATGACGCCCGCCGCGTTTCCGAGACGCTCGGCATTCCGCATTACGTGCTCGACTACGAAGAGCGCTTCCGCAAGGCGGTCATCGATCCCTTCGCTGAGAGCTATGTCGCCGGCGAGACGCCGATCCCTTGCGTTTCCTGCAACCAGACGGTGAAGTTCGCTGATCTGCTGGCCACCGCCAAGGATCTCGGCGCCGACGCGCTGGCCACGGGCCACTACATTCGCTCCGGCGCCAATGGCGCCCATCGCGCGCTCTATAGGCCGGTCGACGCCGATCGCGACCAGAGCTATTTCCTCTTCGCCACCACGCAGGCGCAGATCGATTATCTGCGCTTTCCGCTCGGCGGCCTGCCGAAGCCGCAGGTTCGCGCCATTGCCGAGGAGATGGGCCTGACGGTAGCCGCCAAGCAGGACAGCCAGGACATCTGCTTCGTGCCCCAGGGCAAATATTCCGACATCATTGCCAAGCTGAAGCCGACGGCCGCCAATCCGGGTGACATCGTCCATATCGACGGCCGGATGCTCGGCCGCCATGAAGGCATTCTGCGCTACACCATCGGCCAGCGCCGCGGCATCGGCGTGGCCTCCGGCGAGCCGCTCTATGTCGTCCATCTCGACGCCGAGCGCGCCCGTGTCGTGGTCGGGCCGCGCGAGGCGCTGGAGACGCACAAGATCTACCTGCGCAACATGAACTGGCTTGGTGACGGCGCGCTGGCCGACATGCCCGCGGGCGGGCTGGAACTGTTCGCCAAGGTCCGCTCGACCAGGCCGCCACGCCCGGCGATGCTGCGTCACGAGGCGGGCGTCACATCGGTCGAATTGGCCGATGGCGAGTCCGGTATCGCGCCTGGACAGGCTTGTGTGCTCTATTCCGACGACGGCAACGAGGCCCGCGTGTTCGGCGGCGGCTTCATCGAACGCTCCGAGCGCGGCGCCGAGGCCGAGGCGATGTTGAGCCGACTTGCCGCGTCACCGGCGCAGGTTCCCGCCGAGTAGGCAACGATCTCTCCGCCGCGACGCGGCCCGATCTTCTTCAGGGATTGGATTTGGTGTGCGTGACCGTACCTGCGGTCAGGATGCGCAGCACCCGGATTGCCTCCTCGCCGCTGGTGCGCGGTTCGGCCCGCGTTTCGATGCAATGGATGAAGTGCTCGAGTTCGCGCGTCAGCGGCATGCCTTGGCCAACCGCGACATAGGAGGGCTCATTGGTGGTGAACGCCCATTGGCCGCTGTCCTGCCAGACCGCGTGGCGATAGACGGCGAGCTTGCGCTCCCATGGTTCGACATCGTCGAAGACAGCCATCGCCTTGGTGCCGACCACGGTCAGCCGCCGTTCGCGGTAAGGGTTCAGCCGCGAGGCGAAGAGATGGCTGCGCAAACCGTTGGGAAAGCGCATGTGCAGATGCGCGAAGTCGCTGAGATTGTCGAGCAGCGCCGCCCCTTCGCCGCGCACCTCGATCGGTTCGGTGCCGGTGATGGCCAGGATCATCGACAGGTCATGCGGCGCTAGGTCCCATAGCGCATCGTTCTCGGTGTGGAATTTGCCGAGGCCGAGCCGGTGCGAATGGATGTAGCGGACCTCGCCGAGCTCGCCCTTGTCGATGAGCGCCTTCAGCGTCTCGAACGCGGGATGGAAGCGCAAGACGTGGCCGACCATGAAGACGCGGCCCTTGTCCTTCGCCGCCTGCACCGAGCGCTCGGCATCGGCAACCGTCAACGCGATCGGCTTCTCCACCAGCACGTCCTTGCCGCTTTCGGTGGCGCGCACCGCCATCTCGGCATGAAATTGCGGCGGCAGCGCCATGACGATGGCGTCGATGTCATTGCGGACGAACAACTGGTCCGGTTCGATCGCGAGGCAGTCCTGTTCGCTGGCAAAGCCTTCGGCGCGGGCACGGTTGGCGTCGGAGACCGCGTGCAGCGCGCCGAGCGCCTTGAGGGTGCGGATGTGGTTGGAGCCCCAGTATCCGCAACCGAGGACTGCAATGCGCGGCTTCATCTGTTCTCAAACTCTAAAAACTCGTGGCCGAGACATAGCGACGTGCCTCTTCGAACTCAACCCCGGCGGCTGCAACCAATTATCGGCGCGGCAAAGCTTTTCGGCAGCGAGAATAAGCGCCCCTGCCGAGCGGTTCGAAGCTTGACAGGCTCACCCTCCCAACCTTATATCCGCGCGACCTTGGCGAACGCCTCGAAATGCCTTGCGATTTAAGGCGGATTTCGGGCCTTTCGCCGCCCTGGCGGGGTAGCTCAGTTGGTTAGAGCACGGGAATCATAATCCTGGGGTCGGGGGTTCAAGTCCCTCTCCCGCTACCACCTTTCACCTGTGTACGGCCCGGAGACATAGGTAACAGAATGTACCTAAGACATGGGTGACAACCTCGTGCTGAACGGGTTGGACAGGCTCGCGCCGATGCGGGTCGCGTTGGGAGGAACGTCTACACCTCTTCCGTTTCGAGCACGAATGTCCCGGTGGGGATGCGGTTGGTGATCATGGCGCGGATGCCGGCATCGATGGCGGGGTCAGTTTCGTCGAATAGGCCGCAGGCCTGCAGCGCCTTGCGCTGGTCGACGGAGCGGCCGAGATATTCCAGAAGCACGACCGAGGCCGCTGGTCTCCGCCCTCGTAAAAGGGGCATGCCCGTCTGGATGCCGACCAGATAGGCGACGCTCGTCTGGTAGCTCGGATAGAGGATCACCTGGGTGATGCTGGTCTTGAGCAGGGTTTCGGATTCGAGCGCGAATATGCGATCGCCGAGCAGCAGCAGGGCGGCCGAATATTTCGAGGTCTTCACGCCATATTTGCCGAAATGGACGAGCCTTTCCATGCATTTCCAGAAATAGCGGCCTTCCTTTTCATAGATCACGACCAGGCATTTGATGATCTTGCCGGCATAGCCGAACGAGTAGAAATAGCGGAAATAGTAGCCGACATAGCGCCCGAGATCGCCGGAACGCTGATAGAGCTGCTCCATATGCACCAGCATGTCCGACGGCGCGTGGACGCCGAGCGGGCGGCGGCGCAGGCCGACGATCTCGGCAAAGCGCTGCTGGTCCATCAAAAGCTCGCCTTCGCTCACGCCGAAGAAATCGCAGATCTTGCGCATGTTGCGGCGGGACGGCCAGGTCTGGCCGCTCAGATATTTGTTGAACTGCTGGCGGTTGATCTGCAGGCGCCGGCACACGGCGGCGATAGACGGATAATAGCTGCACAGGAAGGCGAGGTTCTGGGGAAGCGGTTCGGTCTGCATGACCTAATGCATACTGACGCCAGAACAGTGTCAAGTCGCGAAGGGTCGCGAAATTGTGCGGCACCGCCGATTTGCCCAAAGTGGCGCTCTCCAACAGAGGCCTCGTCATGCGCACAGTGTCCAACTTCCCCCATCCGATCCGCTCGGTCGACCATTTCGAGATTCCGATGCCGGACGGTTGCCGGCTTGCGGCGCGCATGTGGCTCCCCGAGGGTGCCGAACAAAAGCCGGTGCCGGCTATCCTGGAATACATCCCCTATCGCAAGAACGATCTGACCGCCGCGCGTGATGTCGTCATGCACCCCTACGTGGCCGGCCACGGCTACGCAGTGGTGCGCGTCGACCTGCGCGGAACCGGCGATTCCGAAGGGCTGATGCTCGACGAGTACCTTCAGCAGGAGCTGGACGACGGCTGCTCGGTCATCGAATGGCTGGCCTCCCAGCCCTGGTGCGACGGCAACGTCGGCATGATCGGCATCTCCTGGGGCGGCTTCAACGGATTGCAGATCGCGGCCATGCGGCCGCCTGCGCTGAAGGCGGTGATCAGTTGCGCCTCGACCGACGACCGCTACGCCGACGATGTCCACCACATGGGTGGCACGCTGCTCATCGACAATCTCTCCTGGGCGGCGATCATGTTCGGGCGCAACACGCTGCCGCCCGACCCACGCAACAAGCCGCACAATTGGCGCGCTTTGTGGCACAGTCGATTGAAGGAAAGCGGGCTATGGCTGAAGAACTGGCTGGAGCACCAGCACCGCGACAAGTTCTGGAAACACGGTTCGGTCTGCGAGGATTTCGGCGCGATCACCTGCCCGGTCTACGCCGTCAGCGGCTGGGCCGATGGTTATTGCCGCTCGGTCTTCCGCCTGATGGAAAAGCTGCAGGGCCCGCGCAAGGGGCTGGTCGGGCCATGGGCGCACACTTATCCCCATATCGGCAAGCCTGGTCCTGCCATCGGCTTTCTGCAGGAATGCGTCCGCTGGTGGGATCAATGGCTGAAGGGCCGTGACACCGGCATCATGGACGAGCCGATGCTGCGCCTGTTCATGCAGGATAGCGCCCCGCCGCAAACTTCCTACGAGACGCGCGCCGGACGCTGGGTCACGGAGCCGGCATGGCCATCGCCGAATATCGAGCGGCAGTCCTTCTTCCTTTCCGGCAATGGGCGCCTGTCCCTACGCCGGGCAGACGATGCGGCCGGAACGCAGACGGTCCGCTCGCCCTTGTCGGTTGGCCTGCGCGGCGGCAAATGGTGCTCCTATGCCGTGCCCGGCGACCAGCCGGCTGACCAGCGCGGCGACGATGCCGGCAGTCTGGTCTATGAGACGCAAGAGCTGGCGCACGATGTTGAGATCGCCGGCGATGCAATGCTCGATCTTGTCTTCGAAAGCGACAGGCCCGTCGCCATGGTGGCCGTCCGTCTTTCGGATGTCGCCCCCGATGGCGCGACGACGCGCGTCAGCTACGGCCTTTTGAACCTGACGCATCGCGATAGCCATGAGAGGCCCGAACCGCTCGAACCGGCAAGGCGCTACCGCACCTCTGTCCCCTTCAAGCACGTAGCACAGCGCTTCAGCGCGGGGCATCGCATACGCCTTGCCATCTCGACAAATTACTTCCCGATCGCTTGGCCTTCGCCCGAGCCGGTCACGCTCACCGTCCATCCGGCGGATTGCCGCCTTGAACTTCCGGTCCGCGTCGGGGGCGCCGGAGATCCGGCACCGGCGCCTTTTGCCGAACCCGAAGGGGCGCCGCCCTTACGGGTGGAGACGATCTCAAAGCCGCAAAAGGATTGGACGATCACGGAGAATCTGGCAGTCGCTTCGACCGTCGTTGAGATCGGCGAAGGCGCCGGCACCTATCGCATCGTCGACAACGACCTAACCATTACCTCGCTCGGCCGCGAACGCTATTCCTTCCGCGGCGACGATTTCGGGTCGGCCAGGGCCGAGGCGAAATGGGAGTTCGAATTTTCGCGCGCTGATTGGCGCATGCGTTCTGTGACCGAAACGACCATGACCGCGACGCCATCGCACTTCCACGTCGAGGCGCATCTCGAGGCATGGGAAGGCGACGAGCTTGTCCACGAACAGAAATGGACCGAGGCGATAGAGCGTCGCCTGCTGTGACATTCGCGAACTGACGCTAATCTCGCTCACATCTGCGTCGGCAGCGAAATTGACCGGCTTGCCGGCTGAATTGAAGAATGCGCCGTCCGAACTCGCGGCCCCATCAGGCGGCGCGGTACCAAAAAGAGGGATCCCGGCAATCGCCGGGAAACCCGCTCAGTTGAAAGGGGAACGAAACCGTGAATGGAATGAAATTGAATCGCAGGCATTTCCTGCAGGCAGGCGCCGGCCTCGGCGCGGGGATCATCGCCTCCGGTCTGCCCTTGTCGCAGGCCGTATGGGCGGCCGAAGGCAAGGTACTCAAGGCCCGCGCCTATTCCGATATCGACAAGCTCGATCCTGGCTTCTACCAGAACGCGTACAATGTCGACGTCATGAACTGCATCTACACCAAGCTTACGCGCTATAAACCGGGTTCGGAGTGGGGCTGGGAACTCGAGGCCGCCGAATCCGTCGAGCAGATCGATCCGACGCACATCCGCTTCCGCCTGAAGAAGGGCATCAACTTCACTGGCGGATTTGGCGAAATGACCGCCGAGGACGTGAAGTTCTCGTTCGAACGCGTCATCCAGCACAATTCTCCGGTCAAGGGCGACTGGGGTCCGCTCGACCGCATCGAGATCGAGGACGACCATACGGGCGTGATCGTGCTCAAGACGCCTTTCGTGCCGCTCTGGAACATCACTCTTCCCTATGGTTGCGGCCACATCGTCTCGAAAAAAGCGGTGACGAAGGCAGTTGCCGACGGCGGCGATTTCGGCATGAAGCCGCCCTGCTATTCAGGTCCCTACGTGTTGTCGGACTGGAAGCCGAACCAGCTCGTCCTGTTGACCCGAAATCCCGAATGGAAAGGCCCTAGGCCGGGCTTCGACGAAATTCATATCCTGCCCATGAGCGATATCAAGACCGCCGAGCGCGCCTATCAGGCAGGCGACATCGACTTCACCGATTTCAGCCTCGATTCGCTGGCCACTTTGAAGGACAGCCCGCCCGAAAACACCAAGATCGAAGAAAAGCCTTCGCTCTACTATGTCTATATCGGCATGAACTCGGACCATCCGAAGCTGAAGGACGTCAATGTCCGCAAGGCGATTCAATGGGCCATCAATGTGCCGCAGATCATGGACGCGGCCTATTCAGGCCAGGCCCAGGTCGCCACCGGCCTTATCGCTCCGGGCTTGGTGGGACACCGGGAAAAAGCGCTGATACCGCCGGAGGGCGATCTCGAAAAGGCGAAGCAGTATCTTGAGAAGGCCGGCATCACCGAACTCAGCCTCACCATCGACGCGCTCAACGTGACCACCTTCTCCACGATCGCGGAAATGGTCCAGGCGCAGCTGTCGCAGATCGGCATCACGGTCGAGGTCAATGTTCAGGATTCCGGTTCGTTCTGGACCATCGGCATGGAATCGGAAGGCGAACGTTGGAAGGACATGCAGCTGATCGTGCAGCGTTTCTCGATGGTGCCGGATCCCTATTACGCCACCACCTTTTTCGTGCGCGACCAGGTCGGTGTGTGGAACTGGGAGCGCTTCCGCAGCGAGCGCTTCGACGAGCTCAACGCCAAGGCGGTAACCGTCGAAGACCCGCAGGAACGGGCCAAGATGTATTATGAGATGCAGGACATCATGGAAGATTCCGGCTCCTACCGGTTCCTCACCCATGAAGGCTCGCCGATCATGTACCGAACGACGCAACTCGAGGCCGAGACGCGCCCAGACGGGCGGCCGCTCTATCTCGGCTTTGAGCCGAAATCGGCCTAGGGCATTCTAGGAAAAGTGCGTAGCGGTTTTCCGTCCGGAATTGCGAAAAAACAAAGGGTTAGAGCGGGTCGGCGATTCTATCAAACGCTGAACCGCTCTGACGCGGTCGCTGGGACAGGCTGAGTCAGAACATGTGGTTATATCTTGGCAAGCGTATCGTGCTGGCGGCGGCAATTGTCGTCGTTGCCGTCACGCTGCTGTTCCTGATGATCCAGGCCGTTCCCGGCGATCCCGCCGCGGTCCTGCTCGGACCGCGTGCGACGCCGGAACTGAAGGCGCAATTGCACGAGGAAATGGGCCTCGACAAGCCGCTGCCCGTGCAGATCGTCTCATTCTTCGGGGGGCTGCTGCACGGTAATCTCGGCACCGATGTCTTTACCCAGCGCCCTGTCGCGGCCATCGTTTTCGAGCAATTGCCTTACACCGTCGAACTCATCCTGGTTTCGATCGCCTGGGCCGTTATCGTCGGCGTGCCGCTCGGCTGCTATTCGGCGCTGCGCCGCAACTCCGTGATCGACAAGGTCGTGGGTGTATTCGCGGTCGGAACCATCGCCATCCCGTCCTTCGTCATGGCGATCTATGCGCTGTTGATCTTCTCGGTCGGCCTGCGCTGGCTGCCTGCCATCGGCGCCGGCTCAGGCTTCCGCGACGGGTTCGTCCATCTCATCCTTCCAGCCTTCGTCGTCGGTATCGGCTGGGTGGGCTACATCTCACGCATCGTGCGCGCCTCCATGCTGGAGATTCTTGGCGAGAACCACATTCGCATGGCGCGCTCCTTCGGTCTTTCAGAGCGGCGCGTCGTGGCGCGCTACGCGCTGCCGCTCGCGATCCTGCCGACAGTGACGATCATCGGCGTCGGCATGGCGCACCTGCTCTCGGCGGCGGTTTTCGTCGAGGTGGTCTTCGCCCGGCCCGGCATCGGCGCGCTGATCGTCAAGGCGGTGGACTCGCGCAACTATCCGATCGTCATGGGCACGGTCCTCGTCACCACCGTTCTGTTCGTCATCTCCACGACGCTCGCCGACCTCGTCAACGCGGCGCTCGATCCAAGAATCCGCGAGAATTTGTAGCGTGTCCGAAGTTCAACTCATTCGCGAGGCGGTCGATGAACGCCGCGGGCCGGGCGCGGCCGCCATGTTCCTGCGGCAATTGCGCAAGTCTCCGCTCGGCATGATGGGCGCCGTGCTGGTCGTGCTTATGGTGGTGACTGCGGTCTTCGCCACCTGGATCGTGCCTTACGATCCGATCAAGATCATGGTCGGGCCCCGGCTGGCGCCGCCCTCTTTGCATTTTCTTCTCGGCACCGATCAGTTGGGACGCGATGTCTTCTCGCGGGTCGTCATGGGCGGAAGGATCGCGCTGCTCGTCGCCTTCGTCTCGTTGGGCGCCTCGCTCAGCGCAGGGCTTGTGCTCGGCCTCATCGCCGCCTTCGGTCCGCGCTGGCTGGACAATCTGCTGCTGCTGGTCTTCGACACGATCCGCTCCTTTCCGGTCATCATCTTCGCCTTGGCAGTGGTGACGCTGCTCGGGCCGAGCCTTGCCAGCGTCATCTTCGTCGTCGCGATCACGTCTGTGCCGATCTATGCGCGCGTGGTGCGCACGCAGGCCCACGCACTGCGCGAGAGCGAGTTCATCACTGCGGAGCGCGCCATGGGCGCCGGCATCGTGCGCATTCTTGCCGTGCACGTGCTGCCCAATGTGATCGGGCCGCTGCTGATCCTGGTCAGCATGGATGTTCCGCTGGTCATCACGCTGGAGGCCGGCATGAGCTTCCTAGGCATGGGTGTCCGTCCGCCGACGCCGGACTGGGGAACCATCCTCAGTGACGGCTATGGCTATATCCACAAGACGGTGTGGCTGGTGATCGCCGGCGGCATCCCGATCGTCATAACCACGCTGGGCTTCACTTTCCTCGGCGAGGCGCTGCGCGACATTTTCGACCCCAAGCTTCGGAAAGACCTATGAATCCCGGCGCTCAGGCAGGACATTCTCCAAACCGCGACGCGCTTCTGGCGATCCGTGGTCTGTCTCTCGATTTCGGCACGCCGCGCGGTCGCGCCCATGCACTGCGCGATATCCATATCGACGTGCCGGCGGGCGAAGTGGTCGGCATCGTCGGCGAAAGCGGTTCGGGCAAATCGACGCTCGCCTATGCCGTGACGGGGCTGCTGGCGGAAAATGCCGAGATGGTGAACGGCGCCATCCTGTTCGAGGGGCGCGACCTGCTCGGCATGGCTCCGGCGGAGCGGCGCGGCTTACTCGGCAACCGCATGTCGATGATCTTCCAGGATCCGATGACGGCGTTGAACCCGGTGCGCAGCATCGAAAGCCAGATGATCGATATCCAGCATCACGAGGGCGGCTCGCACCGGACCAAGCGCCAGCGCGCCCTGGGTATGCTTCATCGGGTCGGCATTCCGGACCCGGAGAGCCGCATCGGCGGCTATCCGCACGAGTTTTCCGGCGGAATGCGCCAGCGTATCTGCATCGCGATGGCGCTGCTGGTGAAGCCGGCGCTGCTCATCGCGGACGAACCGACCACAGCGCTCGACGCGACGCTGGAGGTGCAGATCATCCATCTGTTGAAAGAGCTGCAAAAGGAGATCGGCTGCTCGATCCTGTTCGTCTCTCACCACCTCGGCGCTGTCGCCGAGCTCTGCGACCGGGTGGCGGTCATGTATGCGGGCGAGGTGGTCGAATACGGCACCGTGCGCGACATCTTCCGCCGACCGGGGCATCCCTATACGCGCGCGCTGCTCGAATGTGATCCCGGACGCATCAGGCAACGCACCCGCCAGTTGCCGACGATCCCAGGCGAGGTGCCGAGCCTCCTCGGTACCCAGGCGGGTTGCATCTTCCGTCGGCGCTGCCCGCAAGCCTTTACCCGGTGCGTGGATGACAGTCCTGTCCCGTGCGCTATCGGCGCAACGCACACCGCACGTTGCCATCGTCTCGACGACACGCTGGTGGCGCCGGTATGAGCCCCCTGCTTTCTGTCGAGGATCTTCGCGTACGCTTCCGCACCATGGGCGCGCTGAAGGCGCTCGCCAGCGGCGTTAAGAACCCGTTCGTGGACGCCGTCTGCGGCGTTTCCTTCGAGATCCGCAAGGGCGAAACGCTCGGCCTCGTCGGTGAAAGCGGTTCGGGAAAATCCACCATCGCCCGCGCCATCATGGGCCTGCGGCCGCCAACGGGCGGCACGATACGCTTCGATGGTCAGGTGCTGAACGGCCTCGCCCCGACGGAGCGCAAGCCGCATCTTCGGCGCATGGCGATGATGTTCCAGGATCCGGTCGGATCGCTGTCGCCGCGACTCACTGTACGCTCACTGCTGATGGAGCCTTTCCGCATTCACGGCGTTACCGGCCGCGACCCCGCCGCCGAAGCGGAACGCCTGCTCAACATGGTCGGCCTGCCCGCCGATTTCGGGCGGCGATATCCACACCAGCTTTCCGGAGGCCAAGCGCGCCGCGTCGGCGTGGCGCGGGCCCTTGCATTGCAACCCGATCTTATCATCGCCGACGAGCCGACCGCGGGACTGGACGTGTCCGTTCAGGGTGAAGTCCTCAATCTGCTTGGACGTTTGCAGGGCGAACTCGGCATCGCCATTCTCATCATCACGCATAATCTCAATGTCGTGCGCCACATGACCGATCGCATGGCGATCATGTATCTCGGCCGCTTCATCGAGGTCGGCTCGACCGAGCGGATATTCGCGCAGCCGCGCCACCCCTATACGGAGGCGCTGCTGTCGGCCAATCCGGAACCCGACCCGGACGCCGTGCTCGACAGGGTCGAGCTCAGCGGCGAGGTGCCGAGCCTGATGACGCGCCCAACGGGCTGCGAGTTTCACACCCGCTGCCGCTATGCGCAGGGCATCTGCAAAAGCGCCTTCCCGTCCCGGGCAGCCGACCGGGAAGATCCCCGCCATGTCTTCAATTGCCACTTCCCGCTATCGGAACGTGCGCTCGCCGGAGCCACCAATGTCTCGTGAAATCCTCGATGTTCCTCTTGCCAACGGCACGCCGGGCAGCCAACACAGCGTGCGCATCATCCGGTATGGTGCCGCCGACGCGCGCCCGAAAGCCTACATACATGCCGCGCTGCATGCCGACGAAGCGCCCGGCCTGCTGGTGTTACACCATCTGGTCGAGCAGCTTGACGCCGCCGACGCGCGCGGCGAAATCCGGGGCCAGATCGTCGTCGTTCCCTACGCCAACCCGCTCGGCCTGGCGCAGTTCGTCAATGGCGATCATCTGGGGCGTTACGATCTGGCCAGCGGCCGGAATTTCAACCGCAAATGGCCTGATGTCGCCGGCGAATTGACCATCCGACTTGCCGATCGGCTCGGAAGCAGCGCCGACGACAACACGGTGCTCATCCGCAGCACGATTCGCGAAATTCTCGACGAACGCGGCGCAGGGCAGCCTGTCGATTCCCTTTACACCGCCTTGGCACGCGAGGCTTTCGATTCCGATCTTGTGCTGGATCTGCACTGCGACGACGAAGGGCTGATGCATCTGTTCGTGCGGCCCGAGATCTCGGCCGAATTGTCCGACCTTGCGCGGGAACTCGGTTGCCGGGCGGTGTTCTCACAGGGTTCGTCGGGCGGCTCAACCTTCGCCGAAGCAAGCGTCGAGCCCTGGATCAGGCTTGCGGCTGCCCTTCCCGATAAGGTGATCCCGATCGGCTGCCTCGCCGCGACGGTGGAACTGCGCGGCTTCATCGACATCAGTGATGAGATGGCGTCGGCTGACGCTTCCGCCTTGCTCAACGTGCTTCGCCGCCGCGGCTACGTCGCGGGGCAAGCGGGCCTGCCGCCCGCCGCGCTTTGCGAGATCACCGGCTTCGATGCGTGCGATGTGGTTCGCACGCCCGCTTTCGGTGTCATCGTCTACCGCGCCGAACTGGGTGAACGCGTCACTTGTGGACAGCCGATCGCGGACATCATCGTGCCTTCTTCGCTGGGCCGCGAGGCGCGCGTGACGGTACGGGCGCGCACCGACGGGCTCGTGGTGACGCGAAGGCTGAAGAAACTTGTCGCCGCCAATCAGGTCATTGCCAAGGTGGTGGGCCAAAAGCCCCTCGCCCACCGGACAGGCTATCTGCTGGAGGATTAGATCGATCAGCGGGCGCGGGCACTTCTTGACCGCAGATCGATGATTGGCGGCCACGCGTAGAAACGAGGTCCGTTCGACCTGATCCTGTCCCGGGCTCTAGGCCAGGGGCCGACCGCCGTCGACCGGAATGATAACGCCGGTCACGAAACGGAGATGGGTCGCAGCCGCCAAAACCGCCTCGGCGACATCGTCGGGCGTGCCCAGCCGCCCCAGCGGCGTCCGGCTTGCCTGTTCGTCCCGCCAGGATTCGTCACGGCCCTTGATGAAGTCGGTCTCGACGACGCCGGGCGAGACCGACACGACCCTGATTCTCGGGGCCAGGGCACGCGCCAGCGACTTGGTCAGATTGTCGACAGCGGCTTTCGACGCACAA
Source organism: Mesorhizobium sp. B2-6-4 (assembly GCF_006441495.1). NCBI lineage: Bacteria > Pseudomonadati > Pseudomonadota > Alphaproteobacteria > Hyphomicrobiales > Phyllobacteriaceae > Mesorhizobium > Mesorhizobium sp. B2-6-4. Next base: position 28,347 of record NZ_VFUE01000007.1, on the reverse strand, counting down.
TAGGCGACGTTGCTTCCCATGGCGGTGACCCCTGCGATCGACGAGATGTTGACAACAACCCCGCTGCCGGTGCGATCGAGCAGCGGCCGCATGGCCCGCGTCGCAGCAATCACACCGCGCACGTTGACGCTGAAGATGCGGTCGATCAATTCATCGTCCAGGCTGTCGAGATCCGGATGTGGCACGAAGCGGGTTGTCCCGGCGCAATTGACCAGGACATCCAGCCGGCCAAAGCTTTTCTCGATCTGACCAGCGAGGCGCGCGAGGCAATCGCTGTCCGTCACGGTCGCCTCGGCGACGAAGTGATCGCCGTACGCCAATGACGAAACCAGATCGTCGGCCGTCTGCCGCGAACGGTTGTAGCCGATGACAACCGAAGCCCCTTCCGCAGCAAGCCTGGATACGATCCGCGCGCCGATGCCGCCGGTTGCTCCAGTGACCAGGGCAACCTTGCCTGTGAGTGTGGCTGTCATGGCCGTCTCCTGAGTGTCAAACCCCGGTGCTTCGCTTATGGGCGGCCAGCGCCATTAGATTGCGGTCGCGCCAGGCGCTGCGTTCGGCGAGTTGGGATGCTGACAACTTTTCGCGGCGCGCTTCCTCGGCCTTGGCAACCAGCCCTTCCGACCAGGGGGCCGGATCGCGCCTGGCGAGGGCGATCGAATGGTAGAGCGGTCCCAGACGTCTCGCGTAGTCCGCGATCCCGCCGGGCGCATTCAGATCGATCGTCTCGAAAGGCCCCATGAAGGACCACCGGTAGCCGAGCCCATGCGACACCGTAAGGTCGATATCGGCGGCACTTGCCACGCCCTCCTCGAGCAGGGCCCAGGCTTCGTTCAGCAATGCCCCCTGAAGCCGGTTGAGGACGAACCCTTCGACTTCCTTGCGCACGATCACGGCAGCCTGCCCTACGGCCTCCATCTGCACCCGCAGCCACGCAACGGCCTCCGCGTCGGTCCAGGGCGCCGGGACCAGTTCCACCAACGGGATCAAATGCGGTGGATTGACGGGATGAGCGACGAGAAAACGCCGGCGGTTGGCACAGGACCCGGTGAAGGCCGAGGCCGGAATGCCGGAGCTGGAGCTGCCTACGACCGCGTCGGGCCGCATCGCCCGGTCAATCTCCAGACAGACCGCCTCCTTGATGTCGCGCACTTCCAGCACCGACTCCTGGATGTAGTCGGCATCCGCTACCGCACCCTCCAGCGTATCGACAACGTTCAGCCGCCGCATGACTGCATCGACGGCATCTACCAGCCCGGCCTCTTGCATATCGGCAAGGCTGGCCCGGATCTTGTCGAGCACCGCGGCGCGGATGTCGGCGCTGCCGTCATAGATGGTCACATCATGGCCGGCCCGGGCGAAGACGATCGCCCAGCCACGGCCGACCAGTCCGGCACCGACAATGGCGACTTTGCGGATTGCATCCATCATTGCACCCGTGACGTCTCGCCGTCCGCGAGGCAAATTTCGGTGATCCGCAGGCCATCCTGAGTGATGCGGGATGGGAACCGGTCCTTCAACCGCTCTTCGTGGATGGGAATGACCCGCCGTGCCTCGTGGCCCACCTGCTTCATCATCTCCTCGGTGGCGAGAACGAGATTGGTCTGGCTGCCGACCGCAAGCCCCACCGGAACGTAGAGCGTCTCGATATCGACGGCAGCTCCCGAGCCCTCGATGTTATCGAAGACGTAGACCAGATCGCCAGCCAGCACCCAGGTGTCGTCCTTGCCGTTGCGCACGGTGACCCACATCGATCCGTAGGTATGGCTGTCAAAGGCGGCATGGAGATCGATGTCGGGCAGGACGTCCTGTTTCGCTCCGTCGATCGTCACCAACCGCTTCTGACGGGCCAGGTCGACGCCGCGCACGATGTCGCCCGGGTCGACGGCTACGTTCATCCAGCGCATGCGATCCGGCAGCGACATCGCCCAGACCCACTTCGCGATCTCCCTCTCCTGGATGTAGAAGGTCGCATTCGGGAAGTCCTCGACATTGCCGAAATGGTCGAAATGCGCGTGCGTGACGAAAACCGTGTCGACGCTCTTTGGCGAGAGGCCGATTTCGCCAAGAACGGCCTCGGGCGAGTGCCAGTTCTCGACGCCAAATTTGTCGGCGAGATGCTTGCCGTAGTCCTTGTTGTTGTAGCCGACATCGACCATCGCAACGCGACCGTTGCCCTTGATCAGCGCGTAGCAGTAGGGAAGCTTGACGTAACCCTGGTTGTGGGCGCCGTAGAGCACGCCGCTCTTGTGGTAGTTGCTGACGTAGCTGTACTCAAGCACCCAGATCGAATATTGGCTCATTGCTTCCTCCCTGTTGTCGCCAACGCTGCGCACAGCTGCAGCAGGCGTGATTGAAATCGACCGGCGTCATACCGGCCCGCGGTTCCGACGCCGCCTGCAGCCCGGCGTAGGCGCGTTTGATCCTCTCCCCGGCCCGGTCGAGCTCCTGCTGCCAGTCGCGCCGCAGTCGGGCCGAACCGAAATCGTCCAGGACCTCGCCCAGCATTGCATGGGCGGCCCCCAGACGCGCGCAATGGCTTTCGAGCCCATGCGGCGCGTGCAAGGCGCCCAGCCGCTGCTCCACCTCCGTCCACCGTTCGCGGGCCACCGGAATGTCAGGCAGATCGAGCACGTCGCGGCGTCCGCCGGCCTGAGCCAGGACCAGCAGGCCAGCGAGTTGGCCGATCAGCCGGCGCAGGCCTTCGTAGACGGGGCGGGTTGCCACGACGTAGCGGACGATGGCTTCGTCGGCCAACGCGGCATCGTTGACGGTGGCGACGGGTTCCTCGCTTCCGGTGACGGAGACATGGGGCGCCGCGACGACCTCGCAGTCATAGCGGTGGACGCTTACCGCCCGCTCGAAGAAGCGCTTTCCCGGGATATCAGCCATGGTGCCTTTTTCGCGTCGTCGCGCGCTCGATCACCGCGCCGGGCGGGATTAGTTGAACGATCGGCTCCCGGCCGGAATTCGTGCTCAATTCCTTCGCCAGGCTGACCGTGGCCTCGAGCATCTGGTCAATGGGCTGCCGGACGGTCGTCAGCCCGTGCGAAGGCCAGTGGGCCATCTCGATATCGTCGAAGCCGACGATCGAAATGTCGTCCGGCACGCCGAGCGCCAGCTCTCGCCGCACGCCGTCGAGAAAGCCAATGGCGAGAATGTCGTTGGCGCAGAAGACACCGTCGGGAACCTCTTTCAGGTCACGCAGCTTGCGCGCCGCTTCGTAGCCGGCGTGATAGCTGAACTGGCCTGCCTCGATAACTATCGGCGCGGCGAGGCCACGCTCGACGGCGCGTTCGCTGAAGCCCCTGTGGCGTGCGACATTGGTGGAGGCATCGGGCAAGGCGGCGATGTAGGCCAGGCGCCGGTGGCCGGTATCGACGAGATAGTCGGCGATGCTGCGGCCGCCGAGTATATTGTCGCAGGAAATGCCGAACGCGTGGTCGTCGGCCGAGAGTCGGTTGAAAAAGATCACCGGAGTGCCGGCCCTACGGCATTCCTGCGCGGCCGCCGAAGACAGGGTGGCCGCCAGGATGATGGCAAGATCTGGCTGGTAGTTGAGCAGCAGGCGTAGCGCCTGGTCGACGTCTCCCGACTGGTCGGCGGCGACGAGCATCACGTTCATGTCGATGGCACGAAGGGCGGTGGTCAGCCGCGTCAGCACTTCCGGATAGAACGGGTTCTTGATGTCCGCGACGACAATACCCACGATACGCGTCTTCTTGGTGATGAGGCTGCGCGCGAAAGGGTTCGGCGAATAGCCGATCTCCCTCGCACGGTTCAGCACCAGGTCCCGCGTATTCTTGGCGATCACGGCATCGGCGTGAAAGGCCCTGGATACGGTCGAAACAGACATGCCGAGATCGCGCGCCAGATCCTTCACGGTCAGGCGGGGCTTGCTGTTCTTGTTGCGGGCGATGATCGACATGAAAACTCCGTTGGCGCGCTGGCTTAGGCCTGGTTGCGACCTCCATAGCGGCGGACCCGGATGTTGGCCTGCTCGGCATGCCCATAGAATCCCTCGAGGACACACAGGCGCGAACAGTACTCGCCTATCATGGCGCTCGCTTCGTCGGTCAGAACGCGCTGATAGGTGCAGGTCTTGATGAACTTGCCAACCCACAAACCGCCTGTGTAACGGGCCGCCTTCTTGGTCGGCAGCGTATGGTTGGTGCCGATGACCTTGTCGCCATAGGCAACATTCGTACGCGCTCCCAAAAACAGAGCGCCGTAATTGCGCATGTTGTCGAGGAAGTAGTCCGGATCGCGCGTCATGACCTGGACGTGCTCGGATGCGATCCGGTCGGCCTCCGCGACCATTTCCTCGTAGGAAGCGCAGACGATCACTTCGCCATAGTCCGCCCATGCCTTGGCGGCGATCTCGGCGGTCGGCAGGACCTTCAGCTGCCGCTCGATCTCGGTCAGGGTGTCGCGCGCGAGCTTCTCCGAATTTGTCAGAAGCACGGCGGGACTGGTCGGACCGTGCTCGGCCTGGCCGAGCAGATCGGTCGCGCAGATCTCGCCGTCGACACTGTCGTCGGCGATGACCAGCGTCTCGGTCGGGCCGGCGAACAGGTCGATGCCGATACGGCCGTACAATTGCCGCTTGGCCTCAGCGACGAAGGCATTGCCAGGACCGACGAGCATGTCGACGCGCCCGATGGTTTCGGTTCCGAGCGCCATGGCGCCAACGGCCTGCACACCGCCCAGAACGTAGATCTCGTCCGCGCCGGCCATGTGCATCGCGGCCACGATAGCCGGATGCGGACCGCCCTGGAACGGCGGCGCGCAGGCGATGATCTTCTTCACCCCGGCGACCTTGGCCGTCACCACGCTCATATGCGCGGAGGCGACCATCGGGTATTTCCCGCCCGGCACGTAGCAGCCGACTGTTTCCACGGGAATGTTCTTGTGGCCGAGGACAACGCCGGGAAGCGTTTCCACTTCGAGGTCCTGGAGGCAGGCGCGCTGCTTCTCGGCGAAATTGCGAACCTGGGCCTGGGCGAAGCGAATATCCTCGATGTCGCTTGCCGACACCTTGGACATCGCCTGCTCGATCTCGCTGTCGCTGAGCCGGAAGCTTGGCGGCGACCATTTGTCGAAACGCTCCGACAACTCCCGGACAGCGGTATCGCCTCGCTTTTCTATGTCGGCAAGGATCGTCTCGACGGTCGTCCGGACGGCCGCATCGCTCTGGGCGACAGCTTCGGGATCCCTGCCCCGTTTCAGAAAAGTCGGCATATTCTCATCCTTATGTTGAGTCAGGTGGGCGGCAGGATGCCGTCCACCTGTTGCATTGCTGATCGTCAGGGTTTTACCGTCGGCTCGATCTTGGTGAGCTTGTATTCGTCGGCCGGAGCCTTGCACGATGAGCAGTTGATGCCAGGGGCATCGGGCGCCTGCTTCACGTCCGCGGGCAATGCCTGAATGGTCGCTCCTGGTGTTGGCTTGCCCTCGAGCGCCGACTGCAGCGACAGTTCCGGCAGCAAATCGGGATTGAAGACCTCGGTGACGAAGGAACTCGGGACCTTGTCGGACGGGAAAACATTGCACCCGTCGGCGAAGGTATCGCCTTTGCAGGGTTTTACTTGATCCGCTGGCACCCAAGGCAGCGGGTACTCGATGTTCATCGGCTTCAGGTCGCGCTTCTTGGTCAGGATCTCCATCATCAGCTTGAAGGCATAGCCTGACGTAGCAGGCGGCGAACCGGCGGACACACCCTTGAGACCCATGCCTTGCATCTTCGGGTCTGCCAGTCCGAGACGAAAACCGTCCGAGTTCTCGCCGGTCATCGGAACCAGTTTGTTGCCCTTGTCGAGCAGCGCTTGAACGGCGCCATATTCGCCTGCCTGAGCCCAGATGCCGTCAACATCGGGATGCGCAGCGAGAGCCTTGGCCGTCTCCTGCTGCGTGGTGCGGTCATCCCAGTAGGAGTAGTATTCCGCGACGACCTTGATGCCGGGATACTGGTTGAAAATGTGCATCGCGCCGTCGGTGTGGCGCTTATCCACCGAGTTGCCCGGGACGCCACGGCTCAGGAAGATCTTGCCCTTGCCTCCCAGGATGTTGACCAAGGCCTGGGCGGTATTCTCGCCGAAGCCTGCGGTGATATAGCTGACATTGTAGGCGCAAGGCTCGGTCACCGTGGCGTCGTACATGAAGAAGAGCACGCCCTTCTGGCAGCCGCGATGGACGGTGCGGTTCAGCGCCGTCGACGAGATCGGGAAGCTGATGATGCCGTCGGCGCCAGCCTGTATCATGCTTTCATAGGCCGAGATCTGAGCCTGGGGGTCGGTTCCCGAGATGACTTCCTTCAGCTCCACCGTCTTGTCGTAGGGCGGCGTCTGCGCCAACGCCTTGACGATGTTCGCGGCCTCCGACTGCCACGAATTGCCGCTGTAGCTCAGCGACAGATATATCTTGAACTTCTTGTGCTGCGCTTGGGCATGGTCGACAACCATCCCAACGCCCATGGCGGTGGCAAGCGTCAGCGACGCGGCCAGTCCCAGTCTTTTTAACAGCCTCATTTCGATCAACCTCCCGTTGGAATTTGGCCCTTGCAGGTGCCGGACCAGAGCTTGTGAGAACGTTCTCACAATTGGACAAAACGCATTTCACGCACAGGCATGGTCACTTCCTCCGCGTCAGCATTCGATTTCCGAGATCGGCCAGGAATTCACCGCGCAGCACCAGCAGGGCGGCGACAATGATTGCGCCCTCTATGACGGTGCGCCATCCTTCGTTGAGGCCGATAGCGGAGATAACGGTGCCAAGCGTCGTCAGAAGAATTGCGCCGCCGACCGTCCCGATGAAAGTTCCGCTGCCGCCGAGGATCGAGGAGCCGCCGACCACGACGGCAGCGATGGAAGGCAGCATGTAGCTGTCGCCCATCCTCAGCGTCGCCCCGTTCGAATAGCCCACCAGCATCATGCCGACGAAGCCTGCGCAAGCGGCACTGATCGCATAGGGGACGAGCTCGAGCCGATTGACAGCGACGCCGGCGATGAGAGCGGCGTTCCTGTTGGTGCCAAGGGCGTAGAGCCGGCGGCCGAGCGCAGTGAAATTCTGCAAGAACCAGCCGAACAGGATGAAAGCGACGGTGAAGTAGATGACCAGCGGCACGCCGAGGAACCATTCCTTCATCAGCCACAGCAAGGCGGACGGAGAACCGCCGCGCGGCGTCCCGCTGGTGTAGCCCAGCGCCACCGATGCCACGACGATCGAGGTCGCCATGGTCATGATGAAGGGAGGAACCTTCAGCCAGACAATTCCCAGTCCGCTGATCGTGCCGACCAGCGCGCAAATGACCAGAATGGCCGGCAGCATGTACCAGATGCCGGCATCGCCGCTACCAATCCACGTCGTCGTCAACACGCCGCCGAGCGTGATGAGGGCGGGGACCGATAGGTCGAGCCCACCGATCAGGATGACGAGCCCTTGCCCAAACGACAACACGATCAGGAAGGACGCGAGGATGAGAACCGTCAGCACCTGATCCCAGGAACCCAGCGCCGGACTGATGAAGCGCGAGCACACCACAAGCACGATACTCAGCCCAAATACGACAAGCGTATTGACCACCTCCCGGTCGAGCCTTTGCCTGCCGCGCCGGTCGGAGTTGGCCTCGAAACGCGTCGCAACGTCCTTATGCGCGTTCACCGGATCTCTTCCTTCTTGAGCAGGCGCGCCACGGCGCTGCCGAACACGATCGCAAGCACCAGCACGAAACCTTGGAATATGCCGGTGTAGAAGGACGAGACCCCACCCGAGAAAAGCACCTTCTGCAAAAGCATCAGCGTACCGGCGCCCAGGATCGAGCCAACGAGGCTGCCCCGGCCGCCACTCAACGGCGTGCCGCCGAGCGCCACTGCGGCAAAGGTGAGCATCAGGAATGGCGTGCCGGCTGTCGGATTTCCTGTCGCCGTCTGGGCGCTCAGCATGAAGCCGGCGACGCCGTAAAGGATGCCGGCGCCGACAAAGGCCGTGATGCGTACCCCTGCCACGGGCACGCCGGAGAAGCGAGCCGACTGCTCGTCGGCGCCGATCGCATAGAGGCCGATCCCGGTATTGGTCCGCCGGAAGGCAAGCCAAAGCGCGATGGCGGCAACCAGAAACAGCCCGGCGATCGGGATGATACCGAACAGGGTGTCGGTCAGCGTATAGGTGACGAAGTCGGCAACCATACCGCCAGGCGCGTCCAGGATAACCAGCGCAAGTCCCTGGCAGACGATCATCGTGCCGAGCGTCGCCGCGATGGTCTGCAGTCCAAGCCTGGCCACGAGAATGCCGTTGATTGCGCCGACGGCACCGCCGATCGCACAGCACATCAGGAGGCTGGCCAGCGCACCGCCCGGACCACCGAACGGATAGACCGCCATCAGCACATTGGTCAGCGAGACGACGCCTGCGACGGACAAGTCGAAGCCGCGGCTGATGACGACCAGCGTCTCGCCCGCTGCCGCGAGCGCCAATGGCGTCGAGTTGTTGACGAGATCGGTGAAGGTGTAGACCGAAAGCGCATCCGGTTGCCAGAACGCGTAGAGCGCATAAAGCAGGACATAGATCATCGCCACGATGCCGGTGCCGCTGATGACAGCCCTCCATAACGCGGAGCGGCGGGGCGCGGGATTTGCCTGGACCGCGGTCATGCGGCCACTCCATTCACCGCGCCCGCAGCGTGGCCGATCAGCGCGCCGACGATAGTCGGCTCATCGATGGCATCGCCCTGATATTCGGCGAAGACGCGGCCGCCATAGAGCACCACGCAGCGATGCGCGAGATGGACGAGTTCCGGCAGTTCGGACGAGTAAAAGAGCACCGAGCCGCCATCGGCAGCGAACTTCCGGATCGCCTCGTAGATCGACTGCTTGGTTCCGACATCGACTCCACGCGTCGGATCGAAAAGCAGTAGAGTGCGCGCACCCGTCATCATGACGCGCGCCAGAAGCGCCTTCTGCTGGTTGCCACCGGAAAGCTCATCGATCTTGAACTGCAGATAGCGCTCCTGCAGTTCGACCGCCTCAGCGGTTTTTTTCGCAATGCGACGCTCGCTGGCCGGCCAGACGACGCCACCCTGCGCGATACGCGAAATGATAGGCAACACCATGTTGCTGGCGGTGCTGAGGCCGGCGAAAATCCCTTCCGACTTGCGGTCCTCCGGCAGGTAGGCAAGGCCGTTGCCGAAATGGAGCGCGGCGCCCGGGCTGGCGATCTGGGCGGGCACGCCGTCGATCTCGATGCCGCCGCTTTTCGCCTTGGAGAGGCCGATCATCGTCCTGAACAGGTCGCGTTGGCCCTGCCCCTCGAGCGCGGCGATGCCGACGATCTCACCTCGCCTGACATCAAACGACACGTCGCGCACAATGCCGCCGGAGAGGCCCCGAACGCTGAGCGCGACGGGCGCGGTGTCGGCGACCAAAGGCTGCGAGGCGGTCGTCTCACGCGCGCTTCGGCCGACCATCATCTCGAAAATGTTCTCGTCCGAAGCGCCGGACAACTCGACGGTGCCGATGCTGCGGCCATTGCGCAGGATGGTGGCGCGCGAACACAGGGTGCGCACCTCGCCGAGGCGGTGGGAAATGTAGAGGATGGCGGTCTGCAGGTTCTTCTGCCGGCGCACGAGCTCAAACAGCCATTCGACGTCCGCCAGCGCGGCCGTCGGCTCATCGAGGATCAAGAGCTTCGAGGCATGGGTGAATGCGCGCACGATCTCAAGCCGCTGACGATCCGAAAGCGAAAGCACGCCGACGGGCGTGTCAGGATCAAAGTGGGAGAGAGCGTAGTCGTTAAGAACCTTGCCAGCTGATGCCTTGGCGGTGCGGCGCGAGACGAGACCTAGCTTGCCCTTCGGCATTTTCGGCAGCACGAGATTCTCGGCGATGCTGAGATTCGGCAGCAGGCTGAGTTCCTGAAAGGCCGTCGCCACGCCCTGCGCCCGCGCATCGATGATGCCATGCGGCGCATAAGGCTTGCCGAAGATCGACATGGATCCGCCGTCAGGCGTCACGACGCCGCTGAGGATTTTCACGAGCGTCGATTTGCCGGCGCCGTTCTCGCCCAACAGCGCATGGACTTCCCCTGGCCGCAGATCAATGGAGACGGAATCGAGTGCGACTGTGGGTCCGTAGGATTTTGCAATATTCGCGATGCGAACAGCCAGCCGGATCTCGTCGGTACCCATACCTCCTCCCAAAAGGTAAGTCCGCCGCAGCGGTGAGAACGTTCTCTGAGAACGTTCTCACTAATCCACAAGCACCGCCGGCTTGTCAATTGTGAATCGTTCATTCCTTGTCGAACGCACCAGGCTCCCGGCCTCCGGGCGGCACTTGGCCGTCTTTTGAGTGCTCAGAAGTGGCTGAGCCGGCGCCTTTTCTGGGCGGCTGGTCGGGGGGCGCCCGCCGGGATGGATTCTGCCCCTCGGACTGATGCGTTTTCTCATTCACCTCGCCTGAAGGGCGCGTCAGGCCTTGCCCGGACGCCGGCGGCTTGTTGCCTGCGGCGGCCTGGGAGAATGAATCGGCGGGATCGCCGTCGCTCCTGGCCGGATATTTGGTGGCACCAGTCTCGCGGCGATTTTCGCTTCCAGTCATGGCCGGTCCTCCTTTGGCACAGTCATAACCTGGTTTCGACCGGCAGGTTCCAGCGGCTAGGCCGGAAGCGCAGATTTGAATCCGCCGCCGCTCCTATGGCCGGAAACCAATTTGGCGGCGCTGCGTTGACCCCGCAGGATCAGATCCCCCAACAGCTTCGGAGAAAATTCATGCTCGACCGCAGCGGAAGCGCCGTCCTGACGACCGACAGTCTCTGACAACGGACAGCAACATGGCTCGCATCGAGCGCGGACATTGTTTCTGCGGTGCCGTCACGGCGGTGATGGAAGGAGAGCCCTTCTGGATCTGCTTCGACCATGACGACGATTGCCGGCGGGCGATCGGCGGACCGATGACCATCTGGATCGGCTATCGTCCGCACCAGGTCAAGCTGACCGACGGGAAGCCTAAGACCTTTTCGAAGACGAAGGGAGTCGTCCGCTCCTTCTGCGCCGATTGCGGTACCTCGATCTTCTATGCCGACGAAGGCCTGCGTGACGAACTCTATGTCTCGATCGGCTTCATGGACGCGCCGGAGCGGTTTCCGCCACAGGCACAGGCCTATTGGGATATGCGCCTGCCATTCATCGACATGGCCGACGGCTTGCCCCGCGTCGACGGCTACACGAGGCGCCGCGATCCAGCCTTGGGCAATCCGCGTGACCGTTGATGACGCGCGCCACACTAGCCCCGCAGGCTATTGCCCGATCAGGGTCAGGCCAAAGAGAATGGCCAGCCACAGGCCCACCGCCGCGACCGCGAGCCTGGGGAGGATGCCCTCGCCCGCCAGATGCATGAACAGCAGCGCGATCACCACTGTCTTGGCAGCCGCCGCGGCAAGGTTGATCGCGGAATTGAACCCACCGAGGTCGACAAACGAAGAGCCGACGGTAAGCGCCAGCAAGGCGAGCAGCGCGAGATAGGCGAATGTGAGTTTGGCGAGGTCGCTCATCGTCGTCAGGCCCGGTTGATCAGATAGAGGACCGGGAACAGGAACACCCAGACGATGTCGACGAAATGCCAGTAGAGTCCGATCGCCTGCACGCGGCGCGCCCGGCTCGCCTGCGCGGTCCTCGGCCAGAGCAACAGCATGCCGGCAATCACCGCGATGCCGCCTATCAGATGCAGCGCGTGCAGCGATGTCATGGCGAAATAGAGCGCGAAGAAGAATTCGGCATGGGCCGGATCTGGGCCTGCGAAGCGGAACGGCGCGCCGAGCACCGGCGCCAGGCCCTCGCTGAATTCCTTGCTGTATTCGACGGCCTTGATCACCAGAAAGATGCAGCCAAGCAGGCTCGTGGACATCAAGGCCCAGAAGGCGGGCCGCCAACGCCGGGCAGCCGTGAACATATGGGCAAGCGCCATCGCGAAGCTGCTGGTGATCAGAACCGCCGTATTCAGCGTGCCGAGCGGCAATGACAGATGTTGCGACGCCGCGGCGAATGCCGCGCTATAGCTCAATCGGGCGTAGAGGAACACCAGCACGATCGCGCCGAACAGCATCGCCTCGGAGCCGATGAAAATCCACATGCCGAATGCATCGGCCGCCTTCTCGCGGGCCCGTGTATCGAAGGCAATGCTTTCGGTCGGCCCGCTCATGAGGCTTCGTCCCTGTGCGGGCTGAACGTCTCGTGCCTCAGGCCTTTCATGGCATAGTCATAGGCCGGCCGCCTGACCACGGGCATGGTGTCGAAATTATGCGGGGGCGGCGGCGAAGCCGTCTGCCATTCAAGGCCGGTCGCGCCCCACGGGTTGGCCGGCGCCCGCGTCCCGCGAAACAGCGACCAGCCGAGATAGAGCAGCGGCATAAGATAGCCGACGGCCAGAACGACCGCGCCGGCCGAGGACAATACGTGCCAGAACTGAAACTCCGGCGGATAGGTGTGATAGCGCCGCGGCATGCCGAGAAAACCGAGCACGAATTGCGGGAAGAAAGTCAGGTTGAAGCCGAGGAAGGTCACGGTCGCGGCGATACGGCCCCAGGTTTCGGAATAGACGCGGCCGGTGATCTTCGGCCACCAGAAATGCAACCCCGCCATGTAGGCCGTCACCATGCCGCCGACCATGATGTAATGGAAATGCGCCACGACGAAATAGGTGTCATGAACGTGGACGTCGACGGCGAGAGCGGCCAGGAACAGGCCGGCCAGCCCCCCGAAAGTGAACAGCGCCAGGAAAAACAGCGCATAAAGCATGGGCGTCTCGAAAGTGATTTCGCCCTTGCGCAGCGTCAGCGTCCAGTTGAACACCTTTATCGCCGAGGGGATCGCGACGCAGAACGACAGGAACGAGAACACGATGCCGGCATAGGCCGACTGGCCTGATACGAACATATGGTGACCCCAGACCAGGAAGCCGAACACGGCAATCGCCATCGAAGACATCGCCACCGCCTTGTAGCCGAACAGCGGGCGCTTGCTGAAGCAGGGCAGCACTTCGGAAACCACGCCCATGCCGGGCAGGATCATGATGTAGACCGCGGGATGTGAGTAGAACCAGAACAGATGCTGGAACAGCAGCGGGTCGCCGCCCAGAGCGGGATTGAAGATGCCGATACCGAAGGCACGCTCCAGCACGATCAGGATCAGCGAGGCGGCCAGCACCGGTGTCGCCAGCACCATGACCAGCGCGGTCGCATACATCGTCCAGACGAAGATCGGCAGTCTGAACCAGGTCAGCCCCGGCGCGCGCAACGTGTGGACGGTGACGATGAAGTTGATGCCGGTCATGATCGTCGAGAAGCCGACGATGAAGACACCCAGCGCGGCCATCGAAACGAAGCCGTTGGCATAGAGCGTCGAGAGCGGCGTGTAGAAGGTCCAACCCGTGTCGACACCGCCGGCGAGCACCGCGGCCAGGGCAAAGGCGCTGCCGAAGATGAACACGTACCAGCTGGCAAGATTGAGCCGCGGAAAAGCGAGATCGCGCGCGCCGATCATCAGCGGCAGCAGGAAATTGCCGAGCGTCGCGGGGATCGACGGCACCAGGAAGAACCACACCATGATGATGCCATGCAGGGAAAACAGCCTGTTATAGACATCGTCCGACACCAGATCGCCCGCAGGCGACGCGAGTTCGATCCGGATCATCACGGCAAAGGCACCGCCAAGAAAAAAGAACGCCGTCAGCGACATCAGGTAGAGCCAGGCGACGCGCTTGTGGTCGGTGGTCAAGAGCCAGGCGGCAGGTCCGGCCTCCCCATGCAGATAGCTCGAAGGCGCCAAGGCTTGCCTGCTCATTGGGTCGCCCCGCTTTCCCTGGTTGCTCGCGGCGACAGGGATTTGAGATATGCCAGCAGCATCTGTAGCTCCTGCTCGTCGACAAGGCCGTCAAAGCTCGGCATCACGGGTTCATACCCGGCGGCGATCTCCTTCTTCGGATTGAGGATGGAATCGCGCAAATAGCGGTCGTCGGCAATGACGGTCTGTTGATTGTCCAAGGCCACCGGCCGTCCGAAGACCCCAGCCAGATCCGGCGCCCTCACCTTGCTGGAATTGCCATGGCAGCCGGAGCAGCCGAGCGCGCGGAAGAGTTTTTCGCCGTCGGCCGCAAGCGTTTCACCCTGGCCCTGGTTGCCCACCCACGCCGCATATTCTTGCGGCGGCATCACGGTCACCCAGCCGCCCATCTCCGAATGCTGGGTGCCGCAATATTGCGCGCAGAACAAATGATACCGCCCGGGCTCGCTGGCGATGAACCAGACATGCGTGGTGCGCCCCGGCACCGCGTCCTGCTTGACCCGGAAGGCAGGTACGAAGAATGAGTGGATCACGTCCTGCGATGCCAGCGACACGATCACCGCCTTGCCGACCGGCACATGCAGTTCGTTGATTTCACGCTGGCCGCCAGGATGACGGAACTCCCACATCCATTGCTTGCCAAGGCCGGCGATCTCGAGTGCGTCAAGGGGCGGGTGTTCGCGGCGCAGGAACAGCACGGCTCCCCATCCGAAGATGGTGAAAGCGATCAGCAGGCTGGCGACTGTCCAGGTCACCTCGAGCGGCGTGCTGCGCGCACGCTCCCCCGTTCGCTCCACCTTGGAGCCGGCGCGATATTTGATGGCGTAGAAAACGACCAGGCTGGTCAGGAAGACGCCCAGCGCGACGGTGAAGGCAAGCAGCACGTAGAACAGGGCATCGACACTGCCGGCAATCGAGGAGGCCTGCGGCGGCGTAAAAGGGATGCCGAACGTCAAATCGGCCTCCTTCGCGACAGAACGAGGATGGTGGCGCCAAGGCCAAGCAGCGTCGCCATGCCAGTCACCTTCACGACTGCCCAGACCGCTGGCGTGTACTGGCCCTTTGATGCATCGAAGCCGGCACACAGCAGAAAGACGTGATCGGCGATGGAGCCAAGCCGCCCGGCCGACGCCTCGACCAGGGCAAGCCTGAGATCGCGCGGCTCGAAACTCAGCGCCGGAAGTACTTGCGCGATGCGGCCTTGCGGCGTCAGCGCGATGACCGCGATCGGGTGGACATATTGCGAGATCCGGTCGCGCCGGTCGAATGTGATGCCGGCCTCCACGGCAAGGGCGGCGCCAGCGCCATCCTCGCTGGTCAAGAAGCGCCACGCGGACAACCCTGCCTGACCGGCGGACCGCCCGACTTCGGCTTGGATGGACGCCGCATCCGCGACGGTCTCGGAAGCATCTATCGAGACGAAGAGAGCGTGGTAGGTCGCGGGATCGAGGCCGGTCTTGTTCAGATCCGAGGCAACCGCCTGCTGGGTCACGCCGCAGAGGTTGGGGCATTTGTCGTAACCGAAGATGAGCAGCGCCGGCCGCCCGCCGAGAATGCCGGAAAGCGTCTGCCGTCCGCCCGAAGCCTCGCGGAAGACTGTGTCGAGGCTGACCTGCGCGCCGATCTGCGGTTCGAAAACCGGCCGCGCGCGCACGCTGGCGGTCATTGCAGCCAGGAGCACGAGCGGCAGGACCAAACGCCTCATGGCCTCGCCCCCATGGCCGGTGCGGCCTGGCCCTGCTGCGGCGCCCCGGCGTTTGGCTGCGCCGCGTCCGCTCGGGCGCGGCAAATGCCGGCCTGCGGCGCGCGCGGAACCTGGCCTTCGAGCAAGGCGCAGTCCTCACCGGCCGCAGCGGGCGTTACCGCCTCCGGCAGTCCCTGCGCGGCGATCAGCTTCATGGCGTCGTCGATCGGAATGCGCGCGATGCCACCATTGCGGTCGACCCATGCAAGCATGCCGAGTTCACGATCTTCCTGCTGACGGAACGCGGCAAGATCGGCCCCGGGGAAATCCTGCAAGGCGGGACCTGCGGCGCTGCCGTTCATCTGCGTGCCCGCAAGTGGCCAGAACGGGGCCGTATCGAAAATCAGTCTCAGCCCAAGCGCGGCGAGCGCCAGGAAGACAAGCAGGCCGAGGCCAATGAGCACGAGCGCCCTCGGCCAGACATCGCGTGTTTCGGGATGACGCACGACCTTAGCCACGGGCCAGCCTCCCGCGCCAGACGACGATGCGATCAGGCCTGGTCCAGATATAGACGAAGCACCCGAACCAGATGCCGCCCGCGCCGACCATTGCCGCGAGGTCCGGCCACGACACTCCTGCACCGAGGGCGGACAAAGCCGGCCGGACGCGCCAGGCGACATCGGCGAAATGTCCGGCCAGCAGGAACGCGCCGAGCCCTATCAGGCCAACGCGGCTGCGCTTGACGGAGCGGTTCAGGAAACCGGCGAAGGGCAAGGCAAATTGCAGCGCGATCAGCAGCCAAAGCAGATACTGCCAGCCATTTCGACCACGGATGACATACCAATGGATTTCGTCGGGCAGGTCGCCGCCCCAGACGACCAGCCACTGCATGAATGCCAGATAGGCCCAGATGAGCATGAAGCCGAACATCATGTTGGCGAGGTCTTCGCCGAGCGCCACGTCCTCCTCGCCACCCGGCGCCGACTCGATCGCACGGCCGGCCGAGAGCACCGCCAGCGCCAGCCCGCACACGCCGACGACCTCGGCCGCCGCTTCGAGCATCGCATAGATGGTGGAGGAAAAATCCGGCTCTATCGACATCATCCAATCGATGGCAAACACCGTCACGGCAAAGCCGTGCGCGACGAGCCCGATGGCGTAGCCGCCGCCGGTCCTGCTTGCGGCCGAACCGGGCGCCGTCCAGCCAAGTACAAGCCAGGCCAGCGCCAGCCAGACGACAGCATAGACGATGAAACGAACGACGAAGAATGGCACGTTGAGATAGGTCATTTTCTGGCGCACCGCTTCCGTCAGCGCCGGGTCGGCTCCTGCCCAGGGAAAGACCAGATCGAGCCGCGCAAGCACCGGCAGCATCAACAGCAGCGCGACAGGCAAGGTCGCGACGGCGGCCCGCAGCGGCGGCCGCAACGCGTCGCCCCAGCGCCCCCCGGTCAGGCCGTGCACCATGAGCAGGGTCATTGCGCCAAGCGGCAATCCGAGCAGGAACACCGCCGTCATCAGCCAGCCGGCCAGTGTCGCGCGCGGGGCGACGAACAGCCCGGCCGCGCACAGAGAGAGCCCTGCGGCGGCGGCTGCGAGCAGCAGGACGAGGTGGTCGTCGGGCCGGGCGGCGCGCTTCATCGTGCCGCCTCGGCATCGAGTTTCGCGCGAAGGGATTCGGGCAGCGTGCCGGCCGCAGCATGTCGCGAATATTGCAGCGCCCGGATATAGGCCACGATCGCCCAGCGGTCCCGCGGCTCGACACGCGCGGCATAGGGATACATCGCACCGTAACCGTCGGTGATGACGTCGTAGAAATGCCGGTCCGGCGCCTTGCGCAGCGCATCTTGATGGTAGGTCGGAGGCGGCGGGAAACCACGCCTGACCACCATCCCGTGCCCGTCGCCGGTGCGGCCATGGCAGGGAGAGCAGAATATATCGAAGCGTTGCTGCCCACGCTGAAGCAGCGCCATGGTGATCGGGTACGGGAATTTGTCCGGCGTCGCCGCCAGGTCGGCGTCGCGCGTCACCGTGCCTTCGACCGGTGTCCTTGCCGACATGCCGTCGGCGAACTCTCTGCTGGTTTCGAGCGGATCGTAGCGAGGCTGGTCGGCCATGTCCTGCTTGCAGGCGCCGAGGAGCAGGCAAACCGGCAAAAGCAGCCGCGGGTTCATATCGCCACCTCTTCGACCGTCTCGGCGCCAAGCCGTGTCAGCTGCCCCTTGGTGACGCCCTTGCGGTATTTCGGGTCGGTGGCCTCGATCAGCAGGTAGAACTTGCCGCCGCTCGCGTAGGTGAAGCTCTCGGCGTTGAAGACGGGGTGATAATATTGCGGCAGCCGGTTCTCGGCCAGCATGCCGAAGAAGCCGGCAAACACGCTGGCCAGGATCGCGGCTTCGAAGGCGATGACCGTGAACGGCGGCCAGGAATGCAGCGGCCGGCCGCCGACATTGACCGGATAGTCGATCTCGACGGAATAAAGGATCAATGCATAGACCAGCACGCCGCCGGCGACGCCACCCGCCAGCATGACCCATGGCAGCCGTGTCTTTCGCATGCCCAATATGTCTGTCAGGCCGTGCACCTCGAACGGCGAGAACGCATCCATATGCCGGTACCCCTTGTCGCGCATCGCTTGCGCCGCCCTGGTCAGCGCATCCGGATCGGCGAAAGCCGCGATGACGCCATGGACGCTCATGCCGCGCCGCCTTTCTGCTCGGCCAGTCCCTCGACCTCGAAGATGGTTATCGCCGGCAGGATGCGGATAAACAGGAAGACCAGCGCGAAGAAGGTGCCGATCGATCCGAGCAGGATGCCGAAATCGAGCCAGGTCAGCGACTGCTCGCCCCAGGACGACGGCAGGTAGTCGCGGCTCGGGCCGGTCACCACGATGATGTAGCGCTCCAGCCACATGCCGATGTTGATGACCAGAGCGATCGAAAACAGCAGCGGCATATTGGATCGCACACGGCGAAACCAAAGCAGTTGCAGCACCGCGCAATTGCAGAAGAGCATGGTCCAGAACAGCGGCGCATAAGGGCCGACGGCGCGCTGGACCATCATCGCGCGCTCGTAAGGCTCCCCCGAATACCAGGAGAAGAACGCTTCCGATGCATAGCCGTAAATGACGACCATGCCGGCCGCGATCATCAGTTTGGCGGCGTTGTCCATGTGGCGCGGCGTGATCAGGTCTTCCACAGCGAATGCCCAGCGCAAGGGAATGGCTATGGTCAGCACCATGGCGAAGCCGGAAAGGAGCGCGCCGGCGACGAAATAGGGCGGAAAGATCGTCGAATGGAAGCCCGGCGTGATGGCGAAGGTGAAATCGAGAGCGACGATCGAATGAACCGAAACGACCAGCGGTGTTGCGAGTGCCGCCATCAGGAAATAGACCGTTCGGTATCGCGCCCAATGATAGGCCGAGCCGCGCCAGCCAAGCGCGAGGACGCCGTAGAAAAGTTGCCCGCCACGCGACTTCGCCCGGTCGCGCAGCACGCCGAGATCAGGCAGCAATCCCGTGTACCAGAACAGCAGCGAGACGGTGGCGTAGGTGGAAATCGCGGCGAAGTCCCAGACCAGCGGGCTGCGCCATTGTGGCCAATGCATGTGGGTGTTGGGCAGGGGCAGGAGCCAATAGAAGAACCACGGCCGGCCAAGATGCAGGATAGGGTAGAGGCCGGCCATCGCCACGGCAAACAGCGTCATCGCCTCGGCGAAGCGGTTGATCGAGGCGCGCCAGGGCTGGCGCAGCAGCAGCAGCACCGCCGAGATCAGCGTACCGGCATGGCCAATGCCGATCCACCACACGAAACTTGAGATCATCGTGCCCCAGACCACGGGAATGTTGACCCCATAGGCGCCAACGCCGACCGAGACCAGGTAGGTGATGGAATAGAGGAACAGCAATACGAAGGCGAAGCAGACGAAGAACGCCGACCAGAAGAACCGCGGCAACTTCCCTTGCAGGACCACCGCGCTGATACGGCCGCTGATCTCTGGAAAATCGTGACGCCCGCGCAGCACAGGTGTCATGCCTTTGCTCGTCCTGCGGGCGGCCACGTCAGCCATCGCCGCCCTCCGAGCCGGATGTCGCGGCGAGCCTGTCGTTAGGGTTGCTGACCTTGCCCAGATAGGTGGTGCGCGGTCTTGTGTTCAGTTCTTCGAGCAGCGCGTAATTGTGTGGCGAGGCCTTTTCCTGGACGACCTGCGAATCCTTCCTATTGAGATCGCCGAAGGTGATGGCCTGTGTCGGGCACGCCTGCTGGCAGGCGGTGACGATCTCACCGTCCTCGATCTCCCGGTTCTCGATCTGGGCGCGGATCCGTTTTTGCGAAATGCGCTGTACGCAGTAGCTGCATTTTTCCATGACGCCGCGCGAACGCACGGTGACATCGGGATTGTGGACGGCCTGCTCCGGTCCCGCGCTGTCCTTGTCGAACTCCTGGTACTCCAGGAAATTGAACCGCCGCACCTTGTAGGGACAGTTCTGCGAACAGTAGCGCGTGCCGATGCAGCGGTTGTAGACCTGCGCGTTCAGACCGTCATGCGTATGGATGGTCGCATTGACCGGACAGACGACCTCGCACGGGGCCTTCTCGCAATGCATGCACGGCACCGGCTGGAAGAACATGTCCGGATCGTCGATCCCGCCCGCATAGTAGCGGTCGACGCGCAGCCAGTGCATTTCGTGGCCGAGTGCCGCCTCGTCCGGCCCCACCGTTGCGATGTTGTTCTCGGCCTGACAGGCCGACACGCAGGCCATGCAGCCGATGCAGGCCGACAGGTCTATCGACATGCCCCAGGCTTCCTGGTCATAGCTCCAGTCGGGGTAGAGCGATTCCACGGGCGCTGGGGGCGCGTGGGCGCGCACGAAATGGGGATTTGCCCTGAACGCATCGAGCGAAGCATGGCGGATGATCGCCCTGCCCTCCATCGCTTGATGATGCTGGGTCGTGACTACACGCGCCGAACCGCCGCGCGGGCTCAGGACGACATCGTCGGCAAACCATGGCGCATCGCTGGTCCGGATCGCGAAGGCGTCGTAGCCGCCTGCGAGTGCCGCCACCGAGCCGGCCTTGCGTCCAAAACCGAGCGACAGCGTCACTGTGTCGTCAGGCTGTCCCGGCGTGATCCAGACGGGTGCGTCCAGCGTCCTGCCGTCCCGCGCCAAGTTGACCACCTGCCCGTTTTCGAGCCTCAGGCGCTGCGCGGTGGCTGGCGAGACCAGCGCCGCATTGCCCCAGACGAGCTTGCTTAACGGCCGGGGCAATTCCTGAAGCCAGGATGAATTGGCGTGGCGGCCGTCGCGAAGCCAGGGATCGGCGACGAAGCGAACCTCCAACCCTTTGGTGGCGGCATTGGGTTCCGAGCCATCGCTATCCGGCGGTGCCGAAACGGCAGCGGGACCAGCAGCAGTGTTCGGCACGATGCCGTCGCGCAGCGCCTTGCGCCAGGCCACCTCGTCCATGGCGGCCCACGTCCGGCGCACCGGTGCCTGCGCATTGGCGCCGAATTCACCGCCCAGCGCGGCAAGCAACTGATGCAGGCCCTTGCCACCGAACAGAGGCTCTATGAGCGGCTGCACGATCGAGACCGTACCGTCATAGGCCCGGATATCGCTCCAGCTCTCCAACTCGTGCGCGGCTGGGATATGCCAGCGAGCCAGAAACGCCGTCTCATCGCGGTAGAGCCCCCAGTGGACAAGAAGCTTCAGGCTCGAAAAGGCCTTCCGCGCATCGATCTCCGATGGTGCCGTGTGCAGGGGATTGGCGCCGAGCACGACGACCTTGTCGACCGAACCACCCGTTATGGCCCGGCAGAGCGCGGCAAGATCGCCATCCGCCGGCATGGCATCAGGCGGCTCGATCAATTGCAGCGTGTTGCCAAGGGCACCAAGCCTGGCGTTCAGCGCGAAGGCCAAGGCATGCACGAACGGTGCCTGGTGCGCTCCGGGCACCACAAGCGCATTGCGGCCGGCGCTGCGCAGATCGTCGACAAGCGCGTTTATCCATTCCGGATCGAGCGGCGACAAGCCGACCGCGGCATTGTCGCCATCAAGGGCGGCCTTGATCGCCGCCGCAACGCTTGCGACGGCGCTTGGCCTGACGGCATGGCGATGGTCGGCGGCAGCACCCGTGATGGTAGGAGTCGTCTCGACGACATAGAGGCGGCTCATCGTGTCCGTCGATTTGCGCACCCGCCGCCGCTGCGCGAAATCACGAGCATAGGCCAGGCGCCCCGGCCCATCGCCCAGGAAATCGGCATCCAGGCTGACGATCACATCGGCGCGGTCGAAACGGTAGATCGCCGTCAACGGCCTGCCGAACAATGTACCCGTTGCCTGTTCACCGGAACTGGCCGCAAGCGGATCGTGGCGGAAGACGCGAAGTCTGGGATAGCGCGCCCTCAGCGCCGCGATCTGCGCCTTCGTCGTCGGCGATGTCGTCGCCTCGAGCAGCAGTGCCAGCCCTTGCCCGCCTGAAGCGAAGAATTCACCAGCCAGTCCGGCGATATCTTTCAGGAACTCATCGTAACTTGCAGGCTCGCCCAGCTTGAGCGGCGTGCGAGATCGCTCGGGATCGAACAGCGACAACACCGCCGCCTGCATGACGGCATCGGTGGCGCCGCGCGATGCCGGATGATCCGGGTTGCCCTCGACCTTTGTCGGCCGGCCCTCATGGCTCTCGATCACGGCTCCGATGCCGTAGCCGTCGCTGGAGAGGGCTGTCGCGTAGTAGAGCGGCCGGCCGGGAATGATGTTCTCCGGCTGGCGGACATAAGGCACGATGCTCTCGGCCTCGCTGCAGGCGGCCAGTCCGGCCAGCGACAGCGATGCACCCATCAGTTTCAGGACGGTGCGCCGGTCGAAGCCAGGCTGAAGGCGATCGGCCATCGCGGGGAATTCCGCCTCCACAAAGCGCTGGAACTCCGCCGTGTCAGCCAGTTCGCCCATGCTTCGCCATGGCTCGCGCCCCGCCGCGGCGAGCCGCAATGCCGCAAGATCGAAAGCCGGATTTCGGTCAACGGTGGCAGACATAGCAATCCGTCATGGTCTCGGGATGAATGTCGAGCACGCCGATCAGGGAACGCCGGATCTGCTCGATGTCGTCAGGCGGCTTCCAGTGCATCAGGAAAACGTCCCGCGGCGGGCGAAGGTTGGGACCTGGGTCGCGGTGGCAGCCAAGGCACCATTCCATCGACAATGAATGCGCCCGTCGCGTCAGCGGCATGTCGTCGACCGCGCCATGGCAGGTCTCGCAGGCGACGCCCTTCGCGATATGGATGGAGTGGTTGAAGTAAACGAAATCCGGCACCGAATTGACCCGCTGCCATTGCAGCGGCTGTCCCGAAGCGAGACTTGCGCGCACCGGCGCCAACATCTCGGCATTGGTGAAGAGCTGCGAATGACAGGTCATGCACACTTCTGTCGCCGGCAGCCCCGCCGAGGCTGATGTCTCGACCCCGTTGTGGCAATAACGACAGTCCAGTCCGATATCGCCGACATGATGCTTGTGGCTGAACGGAACGGCCTGGGCCACCGGTTGCCCCACGCCGGTAACGAACCCTGAACGCAAAAACGCCGTGCCGCCGACGGCCGCCAGAAGCGCGAAACAGCAAACACCCCACAGAAAGAAGCGGGCAATCCCATTGGCGTTGCTGGAAAAGACCTGCGGCATCCTCGCCGATTTTTCGCTTGGAACAAGCTTTTGGATCGAGCGCCTAACGGCGGCAAAGCGACAAAGGTTCCGTCGGCGCGGAATGCTCACAAAATGGTGAGTTGGGAGCACCCTCGAAAACCGCGGCCGATCGCAACCATGCGGGACGGCCAGCGTTCGAAACAATCATGAGCCTGTCGTAATGGAAATGCTGTCATGACTTCTGCCAATC
Source organism: Mesorhizobium sp. B2-6-4 (assembly GCF_006441495.1). Classification (NCBI taxonomy): domain Bacteria; kingdom Pseudomonadati; phylum Pseudomonadota; class Alphaproteobacteria; order Hyphomicrobiales; family Phyllobacteriaceae; genus Mesorhizobium; species Mesorhizobium sp. B2-6-4. Next base: position 4,948 of record NZ_VFUE01000007.1, on the reverse strand, counting down.
CGAATCTCGCCGACAGGCGTCGCTCCGGCGTCGCCTTCTGGTGGACTATCTTCGTGGGTGTGCTGCTGGCAATACTTGGTTTGCTGATCGGCGCAGGCGGCGCCTGGCTCGTCGCGCTGGGCGGCTCCTGGTACTATTTGCCCACCGGAGTGACTCTCCTGGCGGCGGGTGTTTTGCTTTTGAGCGGCAATGCCGCCGGAGTCTGGCTCTACGTCCTGACCTGGATCGCGACGCTCGCCTGGGCTTATTGGGAAGTTGGCATGGACGGCTGGGGGTTGATGCCCCGGGTGCTCGCGCCGACGGTCATCCTGATCTTCGTTCTTTTGACCTTGCCTGCCTTTCGCGCCGGGCACGCGAAACGGGTTCGCGACCGCGGCTGGGCGACCGCATCCGCTGCCCTTTTCATTGTCGGCTGCGCGATCGGGCTTCAGCATTTCACGCCCTCGGCACAATCCCAGGAGGCATCCCCGGTTGCCCCGGTCACGCCACCCGCCGCAGGAAGCGCATCTGGTCAGTCTCCGGTCAGCCCTCAGCCCAATGTCGCCATACACGAGGCTGGACCGAATTGGCCCGTCTATGGCGGCTCGGAACTTGCCACCCGCTATTCGCCTCTCAAACAGATCACCGCCGACAACGTCGCGAAGCTGACCAAAGTTTGGGATTTCCACACGGGCGATATGCCAAGCAAGGCGGCGACCGACAAATACTCCCCGGAAAACACCCCCCTCGAAGTGGACGGGCACCTGTTTGCATGTTCGGCCAAGGGCATCGTCAGCTCGGCCAACGCGGCAACCGGCAAGGAGGAGTGGCGCTATGATCCGAAGGTATCCGACGCCGCCATCCCATACGGTGCCAGTTGCCGGGGCGTCGCCTACTACGCCGTTCCGGGTACAAGCGCCGATCGACCATGCGCAACACGCATCCTGTGGGGCACGCTCGATGCAAGGCTGATTGCCATCGACGCCAGGACCGGGAAGGCATGTGGCGATTTCGGCCAGCAGGGCGTCGTCGATCTCACCCAGGGGCTCGGCAAGACCGTGCCCGGCTGGTATTCGGTGACGGCGCCTCCGACCATCGTGCGCGGCATTGCCGTGCTTGGCGCCCAGGTGCAGGACGGCCAGGCCGAGGATGCGCCGTCAGGCGTCGTGCGCGGCTATGACGTGGTGTCGGGGAGACTGGTCTGGGCTTGGGACATGGGCCATCCGGACCGCACGGGCGCACCGCCCCAGGGCGATACCTACACGCGCGGCACGCCGAACATGTGGACCGTGGCCGCCGCCGATCCGCAGCTCGGCTATGTTTTCCTGCCGCTCGGCAACGCCGCCGTCGACTATTATGGTGTCGATCGCAAGGACTTCGAAAACCAATACAATTCCTCAATCGTCGCCATCGATGTCACGACGGGCAAGCCGGTCTGGCATTTTCAGACCGTCCATCACGACCTTTGGGACTATGACCTCGGTTCGCAGCCGACACTCGTCGATTTTCCGTCAGTCAATGGAAAGGTTCCCGCAATCATCGTGCCCAGCAAGCAGGGCCAGATCTATGTGCTCGACCGCAAGACCGGAAAATCGCTGTTCCCGGTCGAAGAACGGCCGGTGCCGTCGGGCGGCGTCGAACCAGAGAAATTGTCCAGGACGCAGCCTTATTCCGGCTATGCCCATCTCGACCAGCCTGTGCTGACCGAGAAGGATATGTGGGGCATGAGTCCGCTCGACCAGCTCTACTGCCGCATCCAGTTCCGGCAGGCTTCCTACCAGGGCGAATACACGCCTCCGACGGTGGACAAGCCTTTCATCGAATATCCCGGCTACAATGGCGGCTCCGACTGGGGAAGCGTTGCCGTCGACACCGACGCCGGCATCCTGGTCGCCAATTACAACGACATGCCCAACTATGATCAGTTGATACCGCGCCAAAAGGCGGACCAGATAGGCTTCAGGTCGATCGAACAGGGCGGCGCTTCGAAAAGGGCCAAGGACATGGGTGACCCGCAGATGGGTTCGCCGTACGCCATTGCCGTCAACGCGGGCTGGCGCCTCTCGACGGGGCTGCTTTGTTCCGAGCCGCCTTACGGCCATATCCGTGCCATCGAGCTGAAGACAGGCAAGACGCTCTGGGACAAGCCGCTCGGCGAGGCGGTCGAGAATGGCCCTTGGCGCATCCCGTCCATGCTGCCGCTGGATATCGGCACGCCAAACAATGGCGGGCCGCTCGTGACCGCCGGCGGCCTGATCTTCATCGCGGCGGCGACGGACGACAAGCTGCGCGCCATCGACATCAAGACCGGCAAGGTGGTCTGGCAGACGGATCTGCCCGCTGGCGGCCAGACCACCCCGATGACCTATGAGGTCGGCGGCCGGCAATATGTCGTCATCGCGCCCGGCGGTCATCATTTCATGGAGACGAAGGTCGGCGACGACGTGATCGCCTATGCGTTGCCGGCCGACTGATGGCGCTCCCGGCGTGGCCCGGACTGGCTTGCGCTTGTCGGCTGGCAAAGCGTGACCCCGGCCGTCAGCCCCCGTGATTTCTGGGGAACCTTGCCGGGATGAGCAGGTTTAGCTGCCTGAGACACTCCAAATTCGTCGGAAGGAGCAGCTCATGAGCAACGATCCCGACAAGGAGGGGCCTGTTTTTTCCGCAGAGGATGCGCGGCAAGGCGAGATTATCCTGCGAACGCGAACGCGCCGTATCATCTTCATTGCGGGACTTGTCGGCATCGTGCTGGTGATGATGCTGCTGCACTTCGCCTAGCGCGGCCGGCCACAAACCCTCAATCTGAAACAGGAACTTTTTCGGACGCGGGTCCGTTGATTTACGTCCTTCCAGTACGCGGCCTTTGCCGCACCAACCCTACCGCGGACCGCTAACGTGGACACGAACTCTCCAGACGTCGCACCGGTCGACGAAAGACCTCAAACAAAACGTCGCCCCGATGCACGACCGAAGCGCGCCTCGTCGCGCCCACAACCGAAACAGGACCTCGATGCTTCCGCCGGGAACAAAGAGGGCCTGTTCGGCTCGCTCAGGCGGCACCCCTACGTCACCGCGGCGGTCATCCTTGTTCTGCTGCTGGCATCGGCCGCAGCGATAATCTGGTGGCTCCAGGCGCGACAGTATGAATGGACCGACGATGCCTTCATCGACGCCCGTACCGTAACCATAGGTGCCGAAATCGCCGGCCGCATCACCGATGTGGCGGTGACCGACAATCAGAGCGTAAAGGCCGGCGATGTCCTGCTGCGCATCGATGACAGGGATTATCAGGCATCCCTCAAGCAGGTTCAGGCGCAGGTGGCGCAGGCCGACGCCGAAACCGCTGACATCGCAGCCCAGATCGAAGCGCAGCAGGCCAAGGTGGACCAAGCCCAGAAGCAGGTGTCGCAAGGCCGGGCAGCGCTTGATTTCGCGAAAGCCGAAAATCAGCGCAACAGCGAATTGCTTGCCAAGGGAACCGGAACGCTGCAGCAGGCGCAACAGGCTGCCTCGACGCTTCGCCAGGCCCAGGCGATGCTCGACAGCTCGCAGGCGAACGTCGTGGCGGCCCAGAGACAAGTCGCCGTCCTCGAGGCCCAGCGCAAAAGCGTGGCGGCAAAACTCGACCAGGCCCATGCCAGCGAAGAGCAGGCCCGCACCGCGCTTTCCCGCACCTCGATCACCGCTCCGGTGGCCGGACGGGCGACGAACATATCCGCCGCCGTGGGCGCATATGCCCAACCGGGGGAAGTGCTGATGATGTTCGTGCCCGAGGACGTGTGGGTGAAGGCCAACTTCAAGGAAACACAACTCGACCTTATGCGGCCTGGCCAGCCCGTCGAGATCGATATCGACGCCTACCCGGAGCAGACCTTCAGGGGCCACGTCGACAGCATCCAGGCCGGCAGCGGAACCGCTTTCAGCCTGCTGCCCGCAGAGAACGCGACCGGCAATTTCGTCAAGGTGGTGCAGCGCGTGCCCGTGAAGATCGTCTTCGACAAGAAGACCGGCCTGCTGCTCGGGCCCGGCATGTCCGTCGTGCCGACGGTCAAGGTGCGATGACCGGCCAGGCGACCGCGCAAGCCGGCGAAAGCCGGTCCGCCGCGGGCGGGCGCAATCCCTGGCTTATCGCCATCGTCGTCTCCATCGCCACCTTCATGCTGGTGCTCGATACGTCCATTGCCAATGTGGCGCTGCGCAACATAGCCGGCAGCCTCGCGGCCGGAATGGACGAAAGCACCTGGATCATCACCACCTATCTGGTCGCCAATTCCGTCATCATCCCGATCAGCGGCTGGCTCGCCGGCGTGATCGGCCGCAAACGCTACTACATGATCTGCGTCGCTACCTTCACGCTCGCGTCGCTGCTCTGCGGCCTCGCGCCGAACCTGGAAATGCTGATCCTGTTTCGCATCCTTCAGGGACTGGGCGGCGGTGGGATGGCACCCAGCGAGCAGTCGATCCTCGCCGATACTTTCCCGCCCGAAAAACGCTCGCAGGCCTTCGCGCTCTACGGCATCGCCGTCATCGTTGCACCGACGGTCGGGCCGACCATCGGCGGCTGGCTGACCGACCATTTCTCCTGGCACTGGATCTTCTTCATCAACGTGCCCTTCGGCATCATGTCGTTGGCCCTTGTGCAATGGCTGCTGGTCGAACCAGACGTGCTGGAGCGCGAGCGCCAGGAGAGGCTGAAGGATGGCCTCAAGATCGACTGGATCGGCTTCATCTTCGTCGTGCTGGCGCTCGGATCCCTTGAGATCTTCCTTGACGAGGGCCAGCGCAACGACTGGTTTGCGTCGGGCTTCATCACGACATTCGCCGTGATCTCGGCCGTCTCGTTCTTTTTCCTGATCCCCTGGGAGTTTCGCCATCGCGATCCGATCGTCGACATGCGGCTGGTTTTCACCCGCCAGTTCGGCACATCCTTCCTGGTGATGATGGCGGTCGGCGCGGTGCTGTTCAGCAC